>WFRQ01000034.1 GCA_015486425.1 Deltaproteobacteria bacterium
AGGCCTGCCGTTGATATTTTGACAAATCTGGCGTTCTGCCTCAACTCCTCTATGGTGCGGCATCCAAGGTAACCCATGCCTGAGCGCAGGCCGCCTACAAGCTGGAATATGGTGGCTGAAAGCGGCCCCCTGTACGAGACTCTTCCCTCAATACCTTCAGGGACAAGTTTGGATATGGATGAGACCTCTTCCTGGAAGTAGCGGTCCTTGCTTCCCTCCTTCATGGCCCCGAGGGAACCCATGCCACGATAAACCTTGTATTGGCGCCCTTTGTACAGTTCAAGCTCTCCAGGACTTTCGTCAGTACCTGCAAACAGGCTGCCTGCCATTATACAGTGGGCGCCTGCGCCAATAGCCTTGGTGAAATCGCCTGAAAATTTTATGCCGCCGTCTGCAATCAGCGGTAACTGGTGTTTTTCCGTTACTGTGGCGCAGTTGTGTATGGCTGTAAGCTGAGGCACCCCAACGCCTGCAACTATGCGTGTGGTGCATATGGAACCCGGTCCCACCCCTACCTTGATGGCATCAGCTCCTGCCTTTATCAGGGCCTCTGCTCCTTCCGGGGTAGCCACGTTACCTGCAATTACCTGAAGCTCAGGGAAGTGATTCTTTATCTCGGCAACTGCATCAATCACATTCTGGGAATGGCCGTGTGCGGAATCCACCACGATTACATCAACGCCTGAATCAACCAGTGCCTGGGTCAGGCTGAGCCTGTTTTCGCCTGCGCCAACTGCGGCTCCTACCCTGAGCCTTCCAAGCTCATCCTTGCAGGAGTTAGGGTATTTCTTGATCTTCTCGATGTCCTTTATGGTGATCAGGCCGCTGAGATTGCCACTGTCATCCACCACCAGCAGTTTCTCAATGCGGTGCTCGTGCAGCAGTTCCTTTGATTCTTCCAGGGTAATGCCAACAGGCGCAGTAACAAGGTCCTCACTGGTCATTACCTCGCTGACCTGCCTGTCCGGGTTGGTTTCAAACCTCAGGTCACGGTTGGTGACTATGCCCACCAGCTTTTCACCTTCCACAACAGGAACACCGGAAATTCTGTACTCGTGCATTATCTCCTGAACTTCCCTTATGTGCTGATTCGGGTTCACTGTAACCGGGTCGGTGATCATGCCGCTTTCAGATTTTTTTACCCTGGCCACCTCTCGCACCTGTTTTTCCAAAGGCATGTTTTTGTGGATAATGCCTATGCCGCCTTCCCTGGCAATGCTGATGGCCATGTCCGCTTCAGTCACCGTATCCATGGCCGCGCTCACAATGGGGATGTTCAGGTTTATAGTCCTGGTAAGCCGGGTAGAGATATCCACTTCTGCCGGAAGCACTGTGGAGTGCGCAGGCACCAGCAGCATGTCATCAAACGTATAGGCCTCCGGAACAGGATGATTCAACATATGAAGTACACTCCTTTTTGATTGCGTGGATTAAAAGCCCCAGCAGGAGCCCTCCGTCACTGATAACAAGTGCGGGACACCCCATTTTTTCCATGACCCTGCGAACAGTTACCATACCGGCAATTATAATATCAGACCTTGCAGGTTCAAGACCGGATATAATACGTTTTTGAGAATTTGTCATGCTGCACAGCCGTTTTATCCAGTTGTCAAATGACTGCTGTGTGAGCATAAGACCTCTAAGCCTGGCCGGATCATAATGTGTCATGGCAAGCTCCATGGCTGCTGCGGTAGTTACCGTACCCCCTGAGCCTGCAAGACACTGGCAACGGGATGAGTGAAAAATTTCAGAAAGTGAGCTCTCAAGTACCTGGTCTATATGGTCTGTCATGGCATCGAGCGCTCCAGGCTCAAGAGGTGAGCTGGGATCAGGAATAAATGCTTCAGTCAGCCTCACCGCACCTATATCCATGCTTATCCAATCTTTCATGCCTTCCGAGTCACAAATGGAAATTTCAGTACTGCCGCCTCCCACATCCAGTATGGCCACCTGCCTGTTTTCAGGATGATGTCCCGTTTCACTGGCAGAAACGCGGCCACTGTCCTGTCTCAGGGTGTAGAGTACGCCATGTGCCGCGGTTTCAGCTTCTTTTCGTGCTGAGAGTATCTCTATGTCAATCCCGAGTTCTGACGCCTTTTCAATAAAGACCGCTGAGTTTTTCGCACGCCTCAGTGCAGCAGTTCCTCCTGCCCATATGGAAATCCGGTCCATTGGCGTACCGTCCTCTGCTGCCATGTCTTTTAAAATGCGCATGAATTTATCAAGGGCATCAAGCCCCCTTGTTATGGCTGCGTCACTGAGCCTGCCTGTTTCGGACAGCCCCTGGCCAAGCCGGACATTTTCAAGTATTGAAGCCCTTACCGCTATATGACTGTGGTGGCACTCGGCAACAGCCATCCTGAATGTCTGGGATCCAAGATCAATTGCTGCGATATTTCTGACATCTGCTTTCATGGCGTTTCCCTCCTGCCTGCCCTGTGTTCCCGTGGAAGACAAGACTCAATGCAGTGAAGAAGAATAAGGGTGACGAGAGCAAACCTTCATTGACAGGGCATCAGACTGAATGTACATTAAAACGCCATACGTGGCAGGGCAATCTGTCCTGCATGATATTACGGTGAAAATATACTGAGCCCTCGCTTGTACTTTTAATGAATAGGGGTACAGGCCGGGCGGTGCAGCATGAAAGTCACCATGAAAATACACAGTTCCTTTGCTTGTACTTTTCATGGTAGAGGGTGCTACACAGGTTGGACGGTGTAACATGAGAATTTCGCTGTAATATTGCAATGTGCCGGAGCTGCTTGTTTTGTCGGCACAATATCAATGAACGTCCTGGGGGAGTAGAAATGTTTGGGCTGGGAATGCCGGAGTTGCTTGTTATTTTAGTTATTATCCTCGTTATCTTCGGGGCAGGAAAACTGCCTCAGATTGGCGAGGGGCTTGGAAAAGGTATCCGCAACTTTAAAAAATCCGTAAAGGAGGAAGAAAAGAACGGTGAAAACAGCCCTGAAGCAGAAAAAAAGACC
>WFRQ01000035.1 GCA_015486425.1 Deltaproteobacteria bacterium
ATGGAGAAAATCCCTGTTATGGTGGTCAGGGAACCAGACCTTGGACTCATAGGGGCCGCTGCGGTGGCAGAAAGTATCCTGACTGGCCGGAACAATAATTGAAACAGGCCGTGCCCACCATTCTCATGCAGTAAACAAAATGATGAATACCTGCCTTTGCCTTACCCATGGCAAAGGGGTGTCCAAAACAAAAAAATCCCCCTGCCAAAAGCAGCGGCCAGGTATCTTAAAAGCTGCCCTGACACATCTGCCTCCAGCGCGGGGGACATGTAACCATGATTTCCCCAAAAGGAGAGATTACATTTCTGGTATGTTATCTGTTGCGTCCAGAGTCCCTGTTACGACCGCCGAAACGATTACGCATGCCGCTGAGACCCGGTCTGCGGGTATTGCGAAAACGAGGTCCCAGACCACCCCCTGCCTGTCCGCTCTCTTGAGCAGATTGCGGGGATGCGTCATCACGCGTGCGGCATGGTCCCATTCCACGGCCAGGACGTCCTTTGCCAAAAGGGCCTGTGCCATCCATATTAGGCATATTCATCACCTCCTGTTTTGAGAATATGACTATAAATTAATACTCCTTACACTTTTGTCAAGCCCTGAAAGTGAATCATGAATTTTGGCGTCAGCTCGAGCCTATGGGCTGTCCCTTAGCAGCCACACCTTCAACCGCTGTTCCAGCATAAACACAAGGTCTGCCTCATACCCCATGGCCTCCTGCACCGCATGAATATCATCAGTATCAAGTGCCCTGTAAAGCCTCTTGCACATATAGTTGATACATATCACGTGGCGGGCAGTAATAAGACATCCCTTTTCTCCGAGAAACCAGCAGCCTTCAGGGTCAAGCCTCTCATCAGGAAGATCACAGCCAAGTAGCAGATTTATCAATATAAGTACTGAATCAAACTTGTCCTCAATGCCCCTGCCGCAGCAGCTTCCACCGTCATTTACCGCACAGTCAGTACATTCTGTCACAACGCCATGTACATTCATTGCCTTCCAGCTCTGCTGCACTGCCTGCCGGTACTCATAGAGAAGACGCTCAACGCCGGGAAGTGCACGCAGCTCTGATGCGCTTTGCGCAAAAATCTCCCGTGCGTTCTGAATCTTTGCTTCAATTGGATGCCCCGTGCCTATCAGGAGCTTTACTGCCATGTATAACACCTCTTCTCTGCGCTTAGGGACAGCCCCTTAATTCAGCAAAATACCCTTTTTACTCAATCACCTGTCCCGTATTGACAGAGCAAGCACAGCCTTGCCGTCACTGAACATGAGCCTCTGATTCACCATTCCCTGAACAAATTTCCCAAGCTGCTCCAGGCTTATCCTGTCACCGGCCATTTCCATTATCTCATTCACACTCTTTATATCCTGGCAGAAGAGATATATCTCCCTTGAAAGGCCGTTCAGACGATGCATGCGCTTTGTGCCGTCAGGCAGTATCTGCTGTATGGAGATAAAATCCCCACTGTCCCTGTAGCCAAGCAGTATCTTATCAAGGCCATGTTCCTCGCGCCTTTTCCGCATGTCAGAAACCTTTTTCTCAACCGGCCCCCAACGGCCCTGCTGTGCCATTCTGTCACCGGCGTAGGAGAGCACAAGAGAGCTTGTATCACCAAACATCTCCTTCCACCACGGATGAGGTGCAATACGCCTGATACCAAACGCCTTTCGCCTTGCCTCAACAGGGCTTCCGAGGCCCAGCCAGAAAGAAACTGTCCTGAGAGGTCGAAATGGCCAGATAAAATCAAGGAATTTCAGCGTCTCTTTCGCCTCCTCGTCAGTACTGCCTGGAAAATGCACAATAAGATTGCCATCAAGTTCGACACCTGCCTCAAATGAGTGACGCATTGCAGCAATATTGGCAATAACACTTGAGCCCTTTCCAAGACGTCTCAGCAGGCTGTCACTAAGGGCCTCAATACCTACCTGCAGGGTGGACAGCCCCCCTGAGGCCATTGTCCTGTACTCCTCGCGTGAATGCACGGCCCTGAGCTCAGCAAAAAAGCGATAGTCCCTTTTGTGCAGGGAAAGCTCGTGGAAAAGCCCTGCTGCCTCTCGCCTGGGCAGCACATTATCCATAAAGGCAAAATCAATACAGCGGTAACGGCGGGAGAGCTTATCTATCTCATCAACAGTACGGCTAACGGATTTGGCTCTGTAACCTCGCCACTGCAGGTTAAGGTTACAGAAGTTGCAGCGTCCCCACCAGCAGCCTCTTGAGTCCTCAACAGGAAGCACGGGGTAGAAACGTGCTGCAGCAGGAAGGTTTGCAAGTTCCCTGAAATAATCATCAAAATCAGGCACAGGGAGATTATCAAGCGGTTTTACCTGGCACATTGTCTCGCGGCCTGCGCTGCCACGCATTTCACCGTAATCAGAGAGACGGCTGCGACTGAAAACCGCAGGTGGAAGCTCATCTTCCCTGCCTACGGCATCTGTGCTCAGGTGTTCCCACAGGGAGAGCAGGGGGATTTCACCCTCGCCGCTGATTACGTAATCTATAAACGGATATTTTTTGAGGATGGATGGCGCCAGGATACCGGAACAGCTTGTACCACCAATAACAATGGGAAGGCCTGCACCGCGTTTCCTCAACAGACGCGCGGTCAGCATGGCAGCGGAAAACTGGTTCAGGCAGGCAGTAATACCTGCAAGGCCTGCCTCCTCTACATCAAGACCTGATACAAATTCCGTGAGATGCTCATTCAG
>WFRQ01000036.1 GCA_015486425.1 Deltaproteobacteria bacterium
GCAGAGAGTAGGCGGCACCGTAGGCCTCCATGGCCCAGACCTCCATCTCACCGAGGCGCTGGCCACCAAACTGTGCCTTGCCTCCAAGGGGCTGCTGGGTAACCAGGGAATAGGGACCGGTTGAACGGGCATGAATCTTGTCAGCCACAAGGTGATGCAGTTTCAGCATATACATGATACCCACAGTGACCTTTTCAGAAAATGGCTCGCCGGTAAAACCGTCGTACAGTGTGACCTGACCGAGCTCGGACTGACCGGCCTCCACCAGCATGCGCCTTATGTCATCCTCCCTGGCCCCATCAAACACCGCAGTAGCCATGGGGATACCCTTTTCAAGGTAAATGGCAAGTTCCCTCACCTCTTCGTCGCTCATGCCGCTTACAAGCTTCTCACACTGTTCCCTGGAATATATCTTTGCAAGCTCCTCCCTGACCTTGTCAATCTGGTACTGCCGCGCCATCTCGGCGAGCTTTTCTCCAAGTTTGCGTCCAGCAAGGCCAAGATGAATCTCAAGTATCTGCCCCACATTCATACGGGAGGGAACGCCAAGGGGATTCAGCACTATGTCCACTGTTGTACCGTCCTCAAAGTAGGGCATATCCTCTTCGGGAACTATGGTGGACACTACACCTTTGTTTCCATGACGACCGGCCATCTTGTCACCCACAGAGAGTTTTCTCTTCATGGCAACATAGACACAGACCATTTTGATAACGCCTGGAGGCAGGTCGTCACCCTTTTTAATACTTTCGATTCTGGTCTCGAAATATTTGCGAATGCGGGCTATCTCGCCATCATACCACTTAAGTATGGCCGCCACCTCGGGATCAGCGCTGTTTCGACCCTCAAGAATAAGGTCTTTCAGTCGGCTGAACGGCATATCTTCAAGGGCCTGGGCAGTAATCTCTTCCCCGGCCTTGAGAAAAGGGGCTCCATGCCTGTCGGTAATATCCACGGCAGGCTTCTTGCCCTCAAGGTATTTAGTAAGTTTCTGAAGGGCGGCACGCTTGATAACAGTAATCTCATCCTTCTGATCCTTGAGGATATCCGCAATCTCCATATCCTCAAGCTCCTGGATCCGCTCATCCTTTGCCACACCCTTTCTGCAGAACACCTTGGCATCAATAACCACGCCATTTACACCGGGCGGCACCCTGAGAGACGTGTCCTTTACGTCACCTGCCTTCTCACCAAAGATTGCCCTGAGCAGTTTCTCCTCTGGAGAGAGCTGCGTTTCACCCTTGGGGGTTACCTTGCCCACCAGGATATCCCCCGCCTTGACCTCGGCGCCTATCCTGATAATGCCTGAATCATCGAGGTTTCTCAGGGCCTCATCACCCACATTGGGGATATCTCTCGTTATCTCTTCCTTGCCAAGCTTGGTGTCACGTGCCTCAACCTCGAACTCCTCTATGTGCACAGAGGTATAGACATCGTTCTTTACAAGCCTCTCATTGACAATAATGGCATCCTCGAAGTTGTATCCGCGCCACGGCATGAAGGCCACCATGACATTCTTGCCAAGGGCAAGCTCGCCGTACTTTGTTGAAGGGCCGTCAACAAGGACATCACCCTTCTTTACCTCCTGACCGGGAATGACTATAGGCGTCTGGTTAAGGGTAGTGGTCTGATTGGATTTCTGATACTTGGTAAGTTTGTGAATATCTACCTCTATGGGCAGATCATTCTCCTTGTCCTCATGATAGCCCACCACAATCCTTCGTGAATCAACATATTCTACCCAGCCATCACGTTTGGCTATGACGGCTACGCCGGAATCATGGGCAACAGTACGTTCCAGGCCGGTCCCCACAAGGGGGGCATCGGAGATGAGCAGCGGCACTGCCTGCCTCTGCATGTTTGAACCCATAAGCGCCCTGTTTGCATCATCATTTTCAAGAAACGGAATGAGACCGGCGGCAACACTGACAAGCTGATTCGGGGCCGCGTCAACTGCAGTTACCTCATCGGCAGGCACCATGAGGAACTCCCCCTTGCGCCTGACGCCAACTGTCTGGTCAACGATATGGCCCTCATCATCGATATTGATAGTGGCCTGGGCAATTGTCTCCGCCTCCTCCTCGGTGGCTGTCATGTAAACCACATCATTTGAAACCCTGCCATCAACTACCTTGCGGTAAGGAGTTTCCAGAAAGCCATAGGCATTAATGCTGGAGAGACTGCTGAGAGATACTATCAGGCCGATATTGGGGCCTTCAGGCGTCTCAATGGGACATATTCGTCCGTAATGCGTGGGATGCACGTCACGCACCTCAAAACCTGCCCTCTCACGGGAAAGCCCGCCTGGACCAAGGGCTGAAAGGCGGCGCTTATGAGTGACCTCGGAAAGAGGATTGGTCTGATCCATGAACTGGGAAAGCTGACTGGAGCCGAAAAATTCCTTTATGACAGAACTTACAGGCTTGGGATTCACAAGGTCGTTGGGCATAAGAGCCTCCATCTCCTGGAGGGTCATACGCTCCTTGATGGCACGCTCCATGCGTACAAGACCGATACGGTACTGGTTCTCTATCAGCTCTCCTACTGAACGGACACGGCGGTTACCCAGGTGGTCGATATCATCCACAGGCCCGCGGGTATCTTTCAGATGAACAAGCTCCTTGACTGTTTCAAGGATATCCTCCCTGGTGAGCACCCTCTGGGACAGAGACTCGTTCACATTTATCCGCTGGTTCATCTTGTAGCGCCCGACCTCTGAAAGATCATAGGTGTCGGGATTGAAGAAGAGACCGTGGAAAAATTTCTCCGCAACCTCCATGATAAGCGGGCTGCTTGGCCTGAGCCTTCTGTATATTTCCAGTATTGCCTCCTCCTGATCATTCACCTTGTCAAGAAGAAGAGTATCTCGGACAGAGGAACTGACAGTGATTCCATCTATAAAAAGGGTGGAAAACGAGGAAATTCCTGCCTCCCTGATTTTTACAATATCATCTGCTGTGAGCTGGGTATTTTCAGGAAGCAGCACCTCACCGGTCTCAGGGTTGATAATATCCTCTGCTGTTACCAGACCAACAAGGCTCTCCTCGTCCACAGGAACCCTGGTTACACCAAGATCCTTGAACTTTCTCATCATGGTCCTTGAGAACTTTCTGTTGATCTTTACCAGCACATCGCCGGTTTCAGGATGAATAACATCCAGGGTGGCCCTCTGGCCTACCAGAGTTTCAGGATTCACCTCGCGGTAAATGAGTCTTCCATCAAACTGGTAAGTATCCCACTTGTAAAAAGTCTTCAGGATATCCCTGTTTGAATAACCCAGGGCCTTCAGCACTACTGTAGCAGGAAACTTGCGCCTGCGGTCAATACGCACATGCAGGATGTCCTTGGCATCAAACTCGAAATCTATCCAGGAACCGCGTACAGGGATGATCCTTGCAGAATACAGAAGTTTACCGCTGGCATGGCTCTTGCCTTTGTCATGATCAAAGAAAACACCAGGAGAACGCTGAAGCTGGCTGACCACAACCCTCTCAGTACCATTCACAATGAATGTACCGGTACTGGTCATGATGGGAAGGGCCCCGAAATATATCTCCTGCTCCTTGATATCACGAATACTCTGGACGCCGCTCTCCTTGTCAACGTCATAGGAGAGAAGCCGCACCACAATCTTCATGGGCGCCTCATAGGTAACACCTTTGGCAAGGCACTCCCACTCGGTGTACTTGGGCTCTCCTATACTGTACTGTACAAATTCGAGAGATGATGCGCCGGTAAAGTCAGTAATTGGAAAAACGCTCTGAAATGCAGCCTGAAGCCCTGTATCTTCCCTGGCCTCAGGGGCAATGTCTTTCTGCAGGAAATGCTTATAGGATTTCTGCTGCAACTCGATCAGGTGCGGGGTTGGAATGACCTTTTTAACCCGGCTGAAGCTTTTTCTAACAGGAAGCGTCTGGAGTTTTAACATATGGATTTCTCAGGGAAAGTTAGAAGTTAAAAGTAGGAAGTACATCACGACGGAAAGCGCCGAGCCATTGGCCCTGGCGCTTTCCGCAAAAACTGAGACTCAGGCGCTGCCAAAATGCTCAAAAACTGTGCAGCGCCCCTGCCCGAAAATAAATAATATGAAAAAAACTTTTCAGGCAGGCAGGACCGTCATGGGCCCTGTTGAATATAGTGTGGATACTACTTGATCTCCACCTTGGCACCAACCTTTTCAATCTGCTCTTTAATCTTCTCTGCCTCATCCTTGGAGACAGCTTCCTTCACAGTAGCGGGAGCGCCCTCAACCAGGTCCTTTGCCTCTTTGAGGCCCAGACCTGTAACTGCGCGAACTTCCTTGATAACCTTGATCTTCTGACTGCCAAAGTCAGTAAGCACAACATCAAACTCTGTCTTTTCTTCCTCAGCAGCACCACCGGCCTCACCACCAGGGGCAGCGCCTGCCGCAGCCACTGCAACTGGAGCAGCAGCAGTAACACCGAATTTCTCCTCAAGCTCGGAAATAAACTCGGAAAGTTCAAGCACGGTCATATTTGATATAAATTCAATTACTTCTTCTTTTGTAACAGCCATTTTAAAATGCCTCCTGAAATATGTAAAAAAATTGTTTTACGTTTTTTATTTTTATATTTATAAGTGAACGAATCCGGATTTTGCCGCAGAGCAAATTTTCATATTGCTCCGCCCGGTGTCTGCAACCACACAGACATGAAAGCCGATATCAAAAACTCAAAGAATTTTCAATGTGAATTAAACATGTTACTTCTTCGAGTCTTCAATGGCTCTGAGAGCATAAAGCAGCTTTCTTGGAATTCCGGAAAGGGCCTGAACAAGCTTGGTAGGTGTTGCAACAAGCACTGAAAGCATCTGAGCCATAAGCACTTCGCGGCTTGGCAGCTTGGCAAGGGCCTCAATGCCGGCGGCTTCTATAATCGTACCGTTTAACATGCCGCCTCTAAGCTCCAGGACTTCATTATCTTTTCGGAAATCTACCAGCGCCTTTGCAAGAGCCACCGGGTCATCATAACCAATGGCAAAGGCGTTGGGGCCTGTAAGCATGTCATTGAGTATCTCAACATCAGTGCCCTTGGCTGCAAGCTTGACCAGTGTATTCTTGGCCACCTTGTAGTCCGAACCGGCCTCTCTGACCTTTTTACGCAACTCGTCCGCTGCTGTAACAGTTAATCCTGGAGACTGAGCCACAATCACAATGGATGCCCTGGAAAATTTTTCCTTGAGCTCTGCTACAATGGCTTCTTTTTTGTCTCTTGAAATTGCCAAATGTATCCCCCCTTTCTGCCGAGGCAGTTTATTTACTGCCAAAGCACAGGCGACGCCTGTCTCGGTAGGTGAACCGCGTGCAACAGTTCATTAAACCACAGGTACCTACTGTCTTTGACCATGGGCTGAATAATCAGCCCGTTATTTTCTGCAGATAAACTTTCATGTTATCAGTCAGCGGCACAAAGCCAGCTTGACATAAAAATCCATGGAAACTGAATGGATTTTCAACTTTAAGGCAATCTGCAGATTTTTATATTGACATATCGCATCAAAAAATGAGCGCTATGATTGAACTACTTTTGAAACCCTCAAATCGGGTTTATAAAACCTGAATTAAATCCAGGTAAAACCTTTTCACTGAATGCGTACAGC
>WFRQ01000037.1 GCA_015486425.1 Deltaproteobacteria bacterium
AGGAGGATAATATGTCGGACAGGGAAAGAAAAAAGGTATCTGCTCAGGGGGTACCGCATCTGCTACGTTGTCGGGGGCTCGAAGTACGGGAAGTACGCCTTCGCCCCCTCCGCCTTGCATCTGCAGCACCCTCTGAGCAGATACGTGTCAAACAAAAAACATGATCTTCTTTGCGTCCTTTGCAACTTGAGCGAAGCGGGCGGTTTAAAAACAAAAACTTAACCGCAGACGCAAAGGACGCAAAGAATTAACTGATAAAAATAAACTGATATGCTTGTAATGCTATCAGCAAATATGCTGAACAGTTATGAATTTTTCTTACTCTCCAAAGTAGCGCTTCAGAAGCCCGGCAAATGCCTGACCGTGGCGTGCTTCATCCTTGCACATTTCATGCACTGTGTCATGGATGGCATCCAGACCAAGCTCCTTGGCCTTCACCGCGATGTCCTTCTTACCCTGGCAGGCGCCGAATTCAGCTTCAACCCTGGCTTTGAGATTAGCCTTTGTGTCTGCCACAACCACTTCACCAAGAAGCTCAGCAAACTTGGAAGCATGCTCTGCCTCCTCAAATGCTATGCGCTTATATGCCTCAGCCACCTCTGGATAGCCTTCCCTGTCGGCCTGCCTGCTCATGGCAAGGTACATGCCTACCTCTGTACACTCGCCGGTAAAGTTGGCTCTGAGGCCTTCAAGAATCTCAGAATCAACATCTTTTGCCACACCGATTACATGACCGTCGGCAAATTCAAGCGGACCTCCTGTTACCTCAACAAATTTGTCTGCTGAGGCGCCGCACTGGGGGCACTTTTCCGGAGGGGTATCACCTTCATGAATATAACCGCATACTGTACATCTGAATTTTTTCATTATTATCTCCTTAATCTGTCTGAATTTTGGGATTATTGGTTTTTTTGAAAAGTTTTCAAGGTGCAGTGGATGTGGTTCCCTGCCGCCTGGTCAATAAAGATAAATAAGATTCTATATTTTTGCAAGACTTATTATCATGAATCCTGTAAAATTCATTTATCCGAAAATAGCGCAAAGCTGAAAGCTCAGGGCTGAAAGCACAAGAAGTTCCTGATTGAGCGATTGTTCGGATTTGCTCCTCGCCCCCTCAAGGATGAATTCCCATTATAGTGTACGCTATATGGGGGTTTTTGCTGGTGCCCAAACTCCAGTTTGGGTACCCATTGGTCTGAAGCTCCTGCTTCTTTCCTTATTGATACCTGTAGATGGGTCACCAGTCCCTGTGTGGAAGCTGGAGCTTCCGGGGGTACGTTCCAAAACTGGAGTTTGGGAACGAGCGGATAAAATAGCGCAAAGCTGAAAGCTCAAGGCTGAAAGCAAAAAAGTTCCTAATTTGAGGTAGCTACTCACATGTGCTGCAGATGCAAGGCGGAGAGGGCGAAGGCGTGCAACACCTACTTCGAGCCCTTGACAACACAGCAGATGCGGTACCTTGTGAGTAGATACAATTCAGGAATCATATTTTTTGAAAGGACTGAATCATGGGAACCGTCCAGAATGTAAACATATTTTTTTTCATCGGTTTAATCATCCTCCTTTTGTCGGTCGTGGGGCTTGCTATGCTCATGCGCCATGTCAGGAAGGCCAGGCGGGACATTGATGATGTTATTTCTACAAGGTTCCAAAGGGATGAAATCCTGTGCTTGGACAGCAGAGCGGTGTTTTTTGGAATCGCCTCCTGCAGGTATGCTCAGATAAGGGGAAACGGAGTGCTTGTGCTTACAGGAGATGAGCTTTTTTTCCGCAGGCTTCTTCCTGAAATGGAACTTTCAATACATATTGAAAACATCGTTAAAGTGGATACTCCGCGAAGTTTTCTCGGGAAATCCATATTCAAGCCCCTGCTCAGGGTGGATTATCGCACTCCTTCAGGACAGATGGATGCTGCCGCCTGGTATGTGCGCAATCTGCATGAATTCAGGAAATATCTTTTATCTGAATTGCGCGCTGGAAAGGCCGGGTGAGAAAGGCACGCCTCATTTTTGCTGGGGTTCAATGGCCTTCAGCGCCTGCAGCAGCTTCAGGTTTTCTTTATGGCTTCTCAGGCTGATACGAACATATTCGTCCGGTCCAAGGCCATGGAAATTGTGGCAGTCACGGATAATCAGGCCTTTTTCCATTAGAAGTGCGCAGAGTTCACGCGCTGTAAAATTTCCCTTGAGCCTGAAGAGCATGAAGTGAGTGTTTCCCGGCACGGCTTCAAGCACAGCGCTTTCCTTTAAGGAGCTGAGGAAAAATTCTTTTTCTCTGTGACAGAATTTTCTCACAGCAGCCTCATAAGACGTATCTTGTGCCAGCCACTCCCCGGCTATCTGCGCCAGCCTGTTCACCTGCCAGGGCCGGGCAGCGCTTGAGAGAGCCGGTATTGTTTCATTATGTGCCGCCGCATATCCCAGCCTGAGCCCGGGTATGCCAAAAATCTTTGAAAAGGAGCGAAGCACAACGCAGTTTTTCGGAAGTGGCGCGGTAAGCATGGAGCTTTTGTTGTCCTGGTCAATGAACGGGGCGTAGGATTCGTCAATAACCCATATTGCATCTGAATTTGCTCTCACCGCAGTGGCGATTTTTTCCGGTTTTATGAATGTGCCTGTAGGGTTGTTGGGATTGCAGAAGAAGACCATGCATCTATTGGTTTTTGCAGCTTCAGACAGGGCCTGCAAAAATGAGCCTGTCTCCGTATGTGTATTTCGGTTCAACAGGTTTACATGTTTTACAGGGATACCTGCACCAGCAGCAGCGTCTGCGTAATCCGCGTATGTTGGAACAGGGATTATCACTGACTCAGGATTGAAGATGCCTGGAAGAGTGTAAATCCATTCGGTAGTGCCGCCTGAAATCAGAAAATTTTCAGGCAGCATCCTGAAACGTTTTGATAGAGCCACACGAACGCCATAACTGTCCACCTCGGGCAGATGCCTTATCTGCTGTATGCTCTCTGAAAGCAGGCTGTCAAGCCCTGAGGGCAGGGGAAGCGGACTTACATTGCTGCTGAAGTCTGATAATGAGTCTGCAGGCAGGCCGGTTTTGCGTGCAATGGAGTATATTTCGCCGCCGTGGCCGTGGAGCATGCTATGCTGAAAATCCTGAGGTGTCTGAAGGGAGTATTGAGATGTGAAGGTTCTGCCCTGGTACCTCAATTATGAGTGAAGTTACCAGAACAGTTTCGTATTCAAGGGAAAAGAAACGTAATTATTCAGTGTAGTTCTTTCCCCCTGCCTTTATGATTGAGGCGGGCCAAAGGATTTTTCAAAGAGCCCTCTGATGGCAGCCTTTCCCTGGTCTGTAAGATGGCGCGTGCCTGTGCCTACAAAGCTGGTGCCGGATATGATGGGGTCATCTTCAACCCATTTGCTGTCCTTCCATGAAAACCACCTGTTCTGCTCCTGATCAAATACACTGATTGGCCTGTTGAAGAGTTTTCCAAGCTCCACGGCCCATCCTGTACCGCCCTTGACTGTATTATCCTTCTGTATCCAGCCGATGGCAAAGACCTGGTGGCCGTTGTTTACCATGTGAAAGATGGACTGGATGACACGCCTTATTTTTTCTGCCTGGGCGTAGGTGCGGCCCATGCGTTTAGAGACTATCTCCATGCTGATGTCACCCTGCTTGAGCTCTTCTTCAGTGAGCACCTTTACATCCTTGGAACGGTCCAACTTATGGCCCTTGAAAGAGAAATTTACCTCCTGCAGGCCCCATTCCTCGGCACATTTGCCAAATTCAGCCTCGGCCCCTCTGAGGCCTCCGCTGTAGAGAGTGATCTGTGATTTATCTGTCATTTTAAATTATCCTCCGATTAGTTTTGTGGAACAGCGCTCCGGTTTTTAAAGAGCGTTTATAAGACTATATTGAGCTATGGTAGGATTTGCTGAAAATCCGAACAATCGCTCAAATTAGCAATTAGATTAAGTAAATAAAGTTCAGGGGTTGTCTTTTCCCCTGGTCTTTTCGAGGAATTCCGGCAGCATCTCCCTGAGTTTCTTAAGGGCATTTCCCCTGTGGCTTATGGCATTTTTCTCATCAGGCGATATCTGCGCCATACATCGGTTAAGCTCAGGGACAAAGAATACCGGATCATAGCCAAACCCCTCGGAGCCTGCAGGCTCCCGGGCAATGACCCCTTCACAGCTTCCCTCGGCGCTTATCCACTGGCCTGAGGGATGAAACAGCACCATTACACACTTGAAGCGGGCTGTCCTCTTTTCATCCGGGATGTCCCTCATCTCTTCAAGCAGTTTCAGGTAATTTTCCTCATCAGTTGCATTATCTCCGGCATATCTTGCGGAATAAACTCCGGGAGCGCCGTCAAGTGCATCCACCACAAGCCCTGAGTCATCGGCAAGAGCCATGAATCCTGTTGCTGACGCTATCTCCCGGGCCTTTTTCAGTGAATTACCAATAAAGGTATCTGCGTCTTCTTCAACTTCAGGCGCCCCTTTTATGTCAGCAACTGATACTACCTCAATACCAAAGTCCTTCATAAGGGCCTGGAGTTCCCTGATTTTACCCCTGTTGCGGGTTGCAAGTACAATCTGTCTTTTCATGGTTGAACTCTGTGTTTTCTGTTTTCTTCAGGTAAGGCCCGAATTCCGCGGAGACGGACCCTCCGGGACATGCTGCTACGCAGCGCATGCAGCGTATGCACGCCGGTGAGTTTATATCATCCTTCCTGTCAAAAAAGGATACGCCCGTCGGGCATATTGTGTTACATGCCCTGCACTCAAGGCATCTGTCAGCATGAAACCTGAGCTGCAGCCAGCTTACCTTGTTGAACAGCCCAAGTATTGCCCCAAGCGGGCAGATTGTCCTGCAGAAGGGCCTTGACGCCATGGCACTCCAGACAAGCAGCAGCCCGAGTACCACGAGCTTGTGTACGAACAGCAGCCCTGCCGCCCGTCTGAGTCCGCTTTCCATGAGGAGCAGCGGGATGCCACCCTCCAGGGTGCCCGCAGGGCACACGTACTTGCAGAACCATGTGATGCCAAAACCCGCAGGGTCCAGCACCAGAAGCGGCAGCAGTATAACAAACAGTACAAGAAAAACATACGGACCATACCTGAGCGGTCTCCATATTCCGAACTTGGGCAGCGGCAGCCTGAGCATGAACTCCTGTATCAGGCCAAAGGGGCATAGCCAGGCACACGACATCCTTCCTGTTAAAGAGCCTGTTAACGCCAGAATTCCCATGACATAGATGCCGGGCGAGGCATGCCCCGTGGTGGCCATGTTAAACCTTATGGAAGAAAGGAAATTCTGCAGCGCACCAAGCGGACAGGCGGTAATGGCTGCCGGGCATGAGTAACAGTTCAGCCCCGGCAGACATACATGCTTTGCCAGACCGCGGTATATAGGCCCTTTCCACGGAAAAAGCCAGTACGAATTTAAGACAACGGCAAAAAAGTACTGGAAATAGCGTCTGAGGCGTTCCATTATCCTATTCCAATACAACTCAGGCAGATGGAAACCGCCTTCTGCCACACAGCAGCAGGTTCACCAGTATATATGCCTGCAGCAATCATCAGTATTGCTCCCACGGTAATAATCAGGGGCAGGTGTTTTTTTATTGTTTTACCGTGAAAATACACTGTTTTTTCGCTTGAACTTTTCATGATAGTGGGGGTTGCACAGGCTCTGCGGTGCAACATGAAAGTCTAATCATCATTGCCGGACCTACTGGCAGTCCATCTCCATACTGGCTTTCTTGTGCCCTTCCAGTACTGGGGCACCATCAGCACAGCAAGTGTGTAGAGTTCAAGCCTTCCAGCCACCATGCAGAGTATAAGCACGAATTTTGACATGTCAGGTATGTTGGCAAAATTTTGTGTGGCCCCCACTCCGGCAAGGCCGGGCCCTATGTTGTTAAGGGTAGCAACCACTGCGGTTGAGCCTGTAACCAGATCTACACCCTGGCCGGTTACAAGCATTGTAGCAACCACAAAGACAGCAAAGTACAGAGACAGATAC
>WFRQ01000038.1 GCA_015486425.1 Deltaproteobacteria bacterium
ACTTTTGAACTCTTCAAAGAATTCTTTTGCTTCTGTGTAGCGACCTTCCTTTATATCCTCCTCTGCCGGTGCTAACAACTTGAGTAAATTAAAGGTATTTGCAATTTTTTCGTATTCCCTTGCATCTACAATAACAGCCTCCGCCTTGCCGTTCACAGTTAACACGACAGGGCGTTTAGTTTTGTGAATCTGCTCAAGTATGGCAGTAGTGTTGCGTTTGAGGTCAGTAATTGAACGGATATCTCCTGTTATACTAAAGGCCATTGGGAATCCTCTCCGGGCTTTGTAAAAGCATTATTTAATATTTTATTCTATGTGAATTAGATGCAAAATGCGAGAGATTTTTGATGCGTCACGCTACGCATAAATGGCGCCTGACATGTGGCATAGAGCATAATTCCTCTTTGCTTTTTCCTTCCATATCATGGAAACATCCATTGTTGAAGTTGCACGCAGAGGTCCATCATGGCTGGGGAGGCATCTGGCCGGTGTAAAGCAGGAACCCTTCATGAAGGAACTGGCTCACTGCGAAGAAAAGGGCAAGCCCCATTGCCCACCTGACTATCTGGACCCTTGTGGGATCGTATTTGAACGTCTTTTTCGTAAGTCCTATAAAAAGAAAAGTCGTACCAAATCCATAAAAGACCGATACAAAAACCTGCCTGAGGGTGGCAAGCACAGCGCCCGGAACATCCCCTCCTCTGGCGCAAAAAAGAAATGTCAGGCCCAGCATGGTGAGTATGTGATTGATATCATCTTTTGTAAATTTCTTGCCGCTCTCATTTTTTTCTTCGTCATTTTTTGAAGAAACATTCAGGGTTTCCTGCGATGATGCCGCCGAGTTTTCAATATCTTTTTTCTCCCTCTTCTCCATTTTAACTCCCTGATTACAATCCTGTGCTGATTCAGTCCAACTTTGTGAGCCTGATTCTGAAAATGTGCTTACTTCTTTCATAATAACCTGTTAATGATTAGACCAAATTATAAAATGAAGTCAAGGAGTAATCGAGGCATTTAGAAAAATCCAGGATGATGGCACATACAAAGGCATTTGATCTTTACAGCAGTGAATATGAGCAGTGGTTTGAAAAAAACAGGGAGCTTTACCGCCTTGAAATTGAAGCGGTCAGGCAAATTCTGCCACAATCAGGATGCGGGCTTGAAACAGGCGCAGGGTCAGGCAGATTTGCTGTGCCTTTTGGAATACGTCTTGGTATTGAGCCCTCTGAGGCCATGGCAAGAATAGCAATGAAAAGGGGTATGGCAACAGCCATGGGAGTGGCGGAAAACATGCCTGTAAAAACCGGATCATGTGATTTTGTGCTCATGGTGACAACTGTCTGTTTTGTTGACCATATCCTGCAGACTTTCATGGAGACAAAGCGGATACTGAAATCAGGCGGCTGCCTTGTGGTCGGGCTGGTTGACAGGGAGAGCAGGCTTGGTCAGTGCTATGAACAACGGAGGGACAGCAGCAGGTTTTACGCAGAGGCCACGTTCTATTCAGCAGATGAAATTGTTGATTATCTTAGGCAGGCCGGATTTCGAAAGTTTGAAACACGCCAGACGCTTATTGAAGATGAAAATCAGGCACTCACCGACCTGGTGCTGCCTGGTACAGGCAGAGGGGCCTTTGTGGTTATAAAAGCCATAGTGTAACTACTCCCCCCCTCCAGGATGAATTCCCATAACGGAAAGTCGCTTTTCATACAACAATTTTTTCTTGAAACGTATCTGCTCACAGGGTGCTGCAGATGCAAGGCGGAGGGGGCGAAGGCGTACTTCCCGTACTTCGAGCCCCGGACAACGCAGCAGATGCGGTACCCTGTGAGCAGATACGCCATGGTTTAGGCAGACATGAGTAACAGAATATACATTGCACGGCATGGGGAGACCATGTGGAACCGGGAGGGCCGCATGCAGGGGCAGAAAGACTCTCTCCTTACAGACAGGGGCAGGGAGCAGGCAAAGGTGCTTAAAAGCAACCTGTTGTCTGACGAGTTTATTACAGCAGGCGGGATATCAGCCGCATACAGCAGTCCCCTTGGCCGAGCCAGGCAGACTGCTGAAATATGTCTGAAAGGCATGAACGTGCCATACGAAACAATGTCCGGGTTCAATGAAATATGCCTTGGAGAATGGGAGGGCCTTACCTTCAGAGAGGTTGAAAAGAGATGGCCTGAGCAGTTCCATAATTTTTGGCACTGTCCCTCCTGTTATGTTCCAGCGGGAGACGGGGAAACCTTTGAACAGGTGCAGAGGCGGATGGTATCATCAGTCAGGCATGTTATGAACAGGCACAGCGGCAATATTCTGATTATTTCACACTGGATTGCCATAAAAACCGCACTGGCATACTTTCACGGCATGCGGATTGATGACATTCCAAACATGCCCAAACCTGGGAACGGAGAGTATCAGATTATTGAATCACTCAATTCAGGATAGTCTCTATATGATTAAAAGGAGTTATATCGATTATGGCTTTCCAGTTTTGAAACCCCTGGGGATTGTTATCTTCACCGCATCTCCTTTGTCATGGGGCTTTGCGCACAGCCAGCAATAGCGGAAAGGCCTCTTTAGCGGATATGCGGCAAATCTGACAATCGTTCAATTCAGGTGAGCCCTGTTCAGAAACTGTTATCTCGTCCGGGAGGACACGTTGCGGTTTGATGCCAGTTGAACCTGGCCCGCTCGTCTGAAATAATTTCTCATTGCCATGCGGGCATAGCGCGCTGCCCTTACGTCCAGTCTGGGTTTGGCATGGCCCA
>WFRQ01000039.1 GCA_015486425.1 Deltaproteobacteria bacterium
AGACTCCAAGAGTAAAAACAATTTCTCCACACTTTAATTCTGATTAAAAAGACAGTAATATATCAATGATTCAGCATGAGGCAATGATAATGTTTTAATGGGAAAAATCCATGCGGTTCTTCATGAATTTTCATTTCGGTAGGCGCTATCTTAAGGATAACATGAAATTTTTGAGCGTTGTAACTACTCACCCCCCTCCAGGATGAATTCCTTTAACGGAAAGTCCAGATAGTTTTCACACAACGTATCTGCTCAAAGGGTGCTGCAGATGCAAGGCGGAGGGGGCGAGACGTACTTCCCGTACTTCGAGCCCCCGACAACGAAGCAGATGCGGTACCCCCTGAGCAGATACGATTTTTTTATTGGCTAATGGCCAATCAGCACATCTCCATCAATACCTGTGCCAAGAACACGCCCCAGCGTCTCCCCCAGTTCAAAAATAGAGAAGGGTTTGTACAGAAGAGTAAGATCACTAGGCACAATGCCCTTGTCTGCCAGCTTGTCCGAGGCGTAACCAGACATATAAACGATCCTTATGCCAGGGTATATATCTTTCACCCTGTCTGAAAGCTCCTTTCCATTCATACCGCTCAGGATTACATCAGTCAGCAGAATGTCCGGAGCTTCAGTACCCTCTTCTTTCAGAAAGGCCAGCGCCTCCTCGCCTGAATAAAATGGATGCACCCTGTAACCCAGCTTATTCAGAAAAGCGCTTACAGTCTCATTAACACTCTTTTCATCCTCCACCATAACCACTGTGGCATCACCCTTGACCAGAGTTGACGGAACATCCTCCTGCTTAACCGCCTCCGGAGCCTGAGCAGGAAGAATAATAGTGACGCTTGTGCCATACCCCTCTTTACTCTCGATGGTTACATGCCCCTTGCTCTGCTTGACTGTGCCGTACACCATTGCCAGCCCGAGTCCCGTACCCTTTCCAACAGGTTTGGTGGTAAAAAAGGGTTCAAATGCCTTGTCCAGGACATCTCGAGACATGCCGTAGCCTGTGTCACTGACCCTGATAAAAACACACCTTCCATTTGCCTCTGCCGGATTGACCTCACGCGGACAGGTATCACGGAACACAGATGCAGTAATACGGCCCCCGTCAGGCATGGCATCCCTGGCGTTAAGCGCAAGATTGAGCATGATCTGCTGCAACTGATTGGAGTCCATGCTTGCAATACAGGGCTCGTCTGTAAGATCAAGATGGACTTCTATATTTTCCTCAAAGAGTTTTTCAAAAAGCTCAACACTCTCCGTCACCACCTTCTTGATATCAACCCGTTTGAACTGAAGAGTCTGCCGCCTGCTGTAGGCCAGAAGCCTGTTGGCAGTATCTGCGGAACGCTTCACGGCTTTTTCTATATTTTTCAACTGCTGGTAGGCGCTGTCATCCTCACTGGTATGAAGCAGCAGCATCTGACAGTATCCCTGAATTGCCGTGAGCTGATTGTTGAATTCATGGGCTACCCCGCCAGCGAGACGCCCGATTGCATCCATCTTCTGGGCCTCTCTGAACTGATCCTCCAGCCTTCGCTGATCAGTGCGGTCGACTCCGGTGGCAATAATACGCACAGGGGAATCAGGGGTATTGATGGTGGTAAAAGACCATTCTATCTGTCTCTCTTCCCCATCTGATGTGGTGCAGATGGTATCCACAGGGGATACCTGCATGGAGTTGACCGCAAGCTCCAGGGCCTTGCAGAATTTTTTCCTGCTCCTCTCCCCTATCAGGCAATCGCACACATGCCTCATTGAAATATACGACTCATTGTAACCTGTAATGGTTTCAGTGGTACGATTGGCCTGGAGCACCTTTCCATGCCGATCGAGAATCAGAACAATTGTTGCAGCGGCATCTATGACTGCCTTGTTAAAATCACGTTCCCTGCGAAGAGTCTTCTCAAGCCCCATCCGTTCTCTGATATCCTGAAACATTGAAAAACCGCCAATAACCATGCCTGTTTCATCACGAAGCGGGAAACCGTAAACCTCTATATCCACAGTAACATCGGAAATCAGGGAATGATACGGCCCCTCAAAATGCACCTCCTCACCGCGCAGAATCTTCCTTGAATACTCACGGACAAAAGGAAGTGAAGGATCAAGCACATTCAGACCGAGAAGCCTTTCTCTCGGGATATTAAAGAGCCTGCAGAGCCATTCATTGCAGTCAATCACCACCCCGTGCCTGTCAACACAGGCAATGCCTATGGGAGCCTTGTCGAAAAAGAGCCGGTAGCGTTCCCTTGCCTCAAGAAGGTCAAGCTCTATCTCCTTCTCTCTGGTGATATCCCTGAGCACAAACAGCAGGCCATGCTTGCCTCCATCTGAGGTTACATCCTTTTCACGGGTCTGGCGTATCCATACATAACCCCCGTTGCGGTTGGTAAGGCGGTACGTTATATCATCGCCGTC
>WFRQ01000040.1 GCA_015486425.1 Deltaproteobacteria bacterium
CCTGGACCTTTTGCCAGGCGCTGTTATATGCAACCTGCATGTCTCCATTCTGTTTCCTGCCCCGGTATGTAAGTATGCGGGTGCGCATATAAAGGTGATAGTCCACGCTGCCGTCAGGATGGATGGTGTACTCCTTCCTGATTTCCTCATTGAGAGCATCGGCATTATCAGCGTAATTCGCACGGTCCGGGGCAAACAGCGGGATGTCTGCGAGACATGGCGCAGAGAGACGATTTACAGGCAGCAGTACCAGGACGGCTGCTGTCAAGAGTATAAGGCCCCCTGCATGTATTCTACACCAGGTTGTATTCATCTGTTTTCCTTCCTGAAATGTGTGTTTTTTTTCATGTTATCCGTGCAGGGTGCGCACTGCGCGCCTGAACAAAATTTGCGCTGGTTCCCAAACTCCAGTCTGGGAACTGTAAACTGGAAGCTCCAGCTTCCCCTGTACTCATCCAACATGGCATGCTGCAAGAGCGTATTGTTTTTTCATTGTTCATTGTGCTCACGCCTGGCTTGGCGGTTTATCCGAAAACAGTGCAAAGCTGAAAGCTCAAGGCCCAAAGTATAAGGATTGAAGATATGATTTTTTGCCCTTTGAGCTTCCGACTTTGAGCTTTGAGCCAACTTTCATGGTCAGGGGGTGGCAACGCCCGAGTCATGAAAGTCCATGTTAATCCTGGCTCAATTCAGGTCCTGGATAATCACCGGCTGAAAAGCAACGTCCTGCAGATACTGCTGGAGTTTCAGTACACCCCTGTATTCTTTTGCAGGCACTTCAAGCGCGGTGACCTGAAAATCACGTTTTAATGTTAATTGGCCATTCTGGTATTTTACGCTGCAACTTGCTGCGGCCTGCGGGCATATACTGCTGCTGTGCGCAGGAAGCAGCAGTTTTGCATTTTTAAGAGGCCTGTCGAAACTGGTCTGCTCAACAAGCCTGCTACTGACCACATAGTTGAACCGAAGTGGATACCTGCGTTTTGAAAGTGATGCCTTTTCCATTAGATACTTATCAAGTACCCCTATATAATCCATTGTCCCTGCCGGGAAAAACAGAATATCTCCGCTGTCTGTAACCCTGGTAAGGTCAGGCGCCTCAAAACTGCATTGAAAACTGAATGGAATGTCCCTGTTTTCCGGGTCAGACCATTTGATGTCATGCATTATGATTCCAGGGATTCTTCGCTGAAGCAGTTCCTGCACAATCTGTTTTCTCTTTTCATGGGAACTTCCCATCATTGCCCCTCTCAGGGCTGTATCACAGAAACCGGTGAGAGTGACGTGAATAGTGCCTGAAAGGACTCCGTGTGCATCAAGTCTATCGGATATGGTGAAAAGAGTGAGGTTGGCGTCTGCCTCCGGCTCCGGGGTCTGCAGAAGGTCAGATCCTTTGGGCGAGGCCACAAGACAGCTTGAATGCCGCTCATAATCAGGCAGAAACTGGCGGCTGGTCTCTGAGGTGGGGTCCATGTACAGCACGGGATTCCCATTTTCATCGAGTAGCGCGGTGATGGCATGATTGAACCAGGGGACAACCACTTCGGAATCAAGGATAGAGCCTGCACTGATAATTACAGGGGCTGCGCTAAACCCGGCCTCACGCAGCATGGTGACAAGAAGCGCAGCCTTATCACGGCATACCCCGTAGCGGCGGTTGAATGTGAGCGTGACATCATGCGGCTCGTAGCCTGGCCGGTCGCCTTCAGCCGTAATGCCCATGTAGCGTATCTTCTGAGCCACAAAGTAAAAGATTGCCGCAAGTTTCTCCTCCCGGCCCTCTTTCCCTGCAATGAGTTCCTTTACCTTTGCGGTTATAGCCGGGCCTGGCACAAGGTGGGGTTCAACAAGACGGCTGTACCACTCACCAACTTCATCCCACGTATCAATAGTGGAATAGAGAACTCTCATGGTTACCCTGTTCAGAGGCGGCATGGCAGGTTCAGGCACCAGGGCAGGAACATCCCTGAAAAGGAACATCCTGGTTGTGCGTCCGGACCTGGTAAACCAGTTTGATGAGTACTTTCCTTTCTGCCCGTCTTTTATAAGGGTGTGAAGTTTCATGGAGGCAGGGCCGGTGATTTCAAGCCTGTATTCCCTGACAGGGAATGTGTATTCAGCCTGTTTCCTGCCGAAAAATTCTCCAGGGATCATGGTCTTGAAATTATCCCTGACAACACGGTAGTGAATGGTATCTCCGGGATGAAGTTCTGGAATAAATACCCGCAACTCCCGCTGTGCCGGGTCATATATGTTCATCCGACTTGCCGATGCGGAACTGTTCTCCCGTGCATATCGGTCAAGGTCCACTGCCGCAGCCCTGCCCTCTTTGTCTATTATTTCAAAGAGTTCAATTTTCAGCTTTGAATAGTGCCTGTTTATGTAAAAGGTTGTGACAC
>WFRQ01000041.1 GCA_015486425.1 Deltaproteobacteria bacterium
ACTGGCTTCTGGTAAGCAAGTACCCGCCTTCATTAACATATATGACGCTTGAAATAGGAATCATGTGCGTATGCCTTGCAGGCCTCATGACCATTGAAAAGCATACAAAGCCAAACCCTGACGGTGTGCTGCTGGTCTTTGGTCAGACTGCCATGTTCTTCTATCTTGTGCATCGGATGTTTCTTGAGGGCACAGCTACATGGCTTGGACTCAGAGGCTTTGCCACAATAAAAGAGGTCTATATCATTACCCCTGTAATACTTGTGGTTCTATATTACATGTGCCTGTGGTACAGGCGTTTCAGGCAGACTCATCCAGGAGGGTGGACCAGGTTTATTTAATGGTGAAATACATTGGCATTGCCGAATAAAATGAAAATGTAACTGTTCAGTGTTTTCCCCATTGTACGGGAATGCTCCCTTTACGAGTCCTTTTCATCCATGAGCTTCAGCACCTCTTCTGCTGCACGCGCTGCTGCCCCGCCACGGCCCAGCATATCTCTCAGAGAAAGGAGTTCCTGTTTCATAAGCTCCAGCCGTTCAGGCGAATTGAGTCTTGAAATAATTTCCGAAGCCAGCCGTTCAGGTGTTACCTGCTCCTGAAGTATTTCAGGCACAATCTCTCTTCCAGCCACCAGGTTTACAAGCGAGCAGTACTTTACCTTGATAAGGTGCCTGCCAAGATAGTAGGTAAGCGGGCTTACAGTGTACATTACAACCATTGGGGTGCCTATAATGCCTGCCTCAAGGGTGACTGTGCCTGATGCAGTGAGAATTATGTCAGACGCGGCAATGGCCTCGTGTGTTTCATTGCGCACTATCCTGAAGTTGTCCCTGTCCCAGGGCGGAAGCTTTTCTCTTATCTCTTTTTCAATATGTGCCAGGCTTGACCTGTCCATGCCCGGTGCCGCAGGGATAACAAACTGTGCGGCAGGAACCGCATTTTTTATCAGGCGTCCGGCCTCAATCATTATTCCTGAGAATTTTTTAATCTCTCCAGTGCGGCTTCCAGGCAGCAGGCCGACTACAGGCAGTGACGGGTCAATGTTGTGAGAGCTGCAGAATGTTTCACGGTCTGCCGAAGGTTTTACCGTGTCAAGGAGCGGGTGGCCGACATACGTCACGTCCATGCCGTGTCTGCTGTAAAATTCCTTTTCAAAAGGGAGAATTACAGCCATCCTGTCCACAAGGCGCCTTATCTTTTTAACCCGCCCCTCACGCCATGCCCATATCTGGGGGCTGATGTAGTAAAAGACAGGAATGCCCAGTTTCTTTGCCCTGGAGGCCACAAGGAGATTAAATTCCGGGTAATCAACCAGTATCAGCGCTGAAGGCCTGTTTGAGGAAAGCCACTTTATGACAGATCTGTATGCACTTATGATGGGAGCGGCATGTGACAGGACCTCGAAGAGCCCCACAACTGCCAGTTGTGAGTTTGGAAAAAGCAGATCTGCCCCGGCCCTTTCCATTGCAGGCCCACCTATACCTGTAATTGAAATATCCGGGCATTTGTCAATGAGCTGACGGCACAGCCCGGCTGCATGCATGTCGCCGGAAGCCTCTCCTGCTATGATAAATATCTTTTTTGCCATATATTGCAGGTGATACCGCCAGGGTTCACCAGACTTGCGTGTTGCAGAATTTTGAACACCCTGCTCAATTCCTGGAGTTTGGGGACCGGCAAAATTCAGTTAATAACTTCTTTTACTTTGAGCCTTGAGCTTTCAGCTTTGAGCTATTTATTACCTGAATTGAAACGCTCAATACAGGTATTAATAACCATGCTCACACAAGCCCTTACTGCCTTAGAATTGCCGCTCTTGCCAGCTCCTCTTCAATGGTCCTGTTGATTCTGAGAGCCAGAGACAGTGCGTCTCGTCCCTGTTCCCCTGACACCCTGGGGGCCTCCTGGCCTCTGACTGCCCTTATGAAGGCTTCAAGTTCGTCACGAAGTATGTCTGTGTTTTCATGGTTGGTCACCTGGGGCACTATGGACATTGCGGCTCCTGGTTCAGATGTATCCCCTGTGACAGTGAGATTGCTTTTTTCAGTGCAGTCAGCGGAGATATATGAGCCTGGCTGAAATACCCGTATGCGCCGCATGTTGTTAAGGGATATGCGGCTTGCCGTAAGGTTTGCAGTGCAGCCGTTTTCAAAGATGATGCGCACATTGGCTATGTCAACATTTGGAGTCAGTACCGGCATCCCGGAGGCCCTGATCTCCCTAACCGGAGAGTTCACAATGCTGAGGACAATCTCAATATCGTGAATCATCAGGTCAAGCACCACATCAACATCTATGGAGCGGGGTTTGAAACTGCTGAGCCTGTGCGCTTCTATGAAAAGGGGCCTGGTTACCTCTTGGCGTAGAGTGATTACCGCCGGGTTGAACTGTTCAAGGTGACCTACCTGCAAAACCGCATTGCTGGATGCGGCCATTTCAATAAGGATGTCTGCCTCTTCAACGGTAGTAGTTACGGGTTTTTCAAGCATTACATGGATACCCCGCGGCAGCAGCCTGGATGCCACTTCATAGTGGTAAGTGGTTGGCACCACCACAGATGCTGCGTCAATCATGTGCAGGATATCCGAGAAGTCTGTAAAAAAACGGGTGCCTGTCTCCTGGGCCACGCGGGCCGCCGTGGCCTCGGACGTATCCACAACGGCAATTAGTTCAACATCCTCCATCAGCGCGTACTTCTGGGCATGAAACCGACCCAGGTACCC
>WFRQ01000042.1 GCA_015486425.1 Deltaproteobacteria bacterium
CTTTTCCCTGATCTGCTTCAGAGGGTCTTCTTTCGTAACCTTGAATTCAAAAATATAAACCCGGTTCTCAATTAAAACAGTGAAATCAATTCTTCCGCGGTTTGTAATATCTTCGGGAATAATTCGCAGGCCAAGGCTTGCTATGCAGGCATTCAGGGAAAATCTGCACGCCCTGTACGCAGGCATTCCATACTCCCACTTTACCAACAATAATATATGCCGGTATGAAGGTTATTATGCCAGCGTGTTTTACGCCTGCCTGGCAAGCCTTGGTCTGCGCATTATTCCCGAGGATATTACAAACCGCGGAAGAATTGATTTCACTGTTTTAATTGAGAACCGGGTTTATATTTTTGAATTCAAGGTTACGAAAGAAGACCCTCTGAAGCAGATCAGGGAAAAGAAATATTTTGAAAAGTATCTCCAGCCAGAAAAGGAAATAATTATTGCAGGCATCACCTTTGATGAAGAGGAGAGAAATATTTCCAGCATGGAGTGGGAGACTGTTGTGTGAAAAGCGACTTTCAGTTGTGGGAATTCATCCTTGAGGGGGGGAGCAGTTACGTAGCGACTGTAATTCTTCATCATTAAACAGGGACACAGGCAAAATCTTCCCACTTGCCAGGCTTTTGCATTACCTGTTCTGCATTCCAACCTTTAAAACACCTCTCATTTCCAACCGCTCACCTCAAGAACAACAGCCCTCCATCACACATTACCATCTGTAATCACTGAATAAATTATCAACACCCCTCTTCCTGTTTCTTGCTTCACGTCGGCACATCATAAAATGGCCTGCCTTTTGCTTCCTTATGCTTAGACACAGGGAAGGGCTGAAAATTCCTGTGGACAAAACAAAAAAATCACAGGTAGAAAACCAGGGGATAGACAGGATATGATAAAACTGTCCGAACACTTTTACAGGATATTACAAGCTGTTGTGATACTTTCCTTTCTGACAGGCGCCATTCCGGCTGATGCTGCCCGCCTCAAGGACATTGCAGGCATCCAGGGCATGAGGTCAAACAAGCTCTACGGATACGGCATTGTGGTGGGACTTAAAAGGACCGGCGACGGCACCCAGGCAAAGTTCACCATCCAGTCAATAGCCAACATGCTTGAGAGAATGGGCGTAAACTTTGACCCCAACTCCGTGCAGGTGAAAAATGCAGCAGCAGTGATGGTAACAGCAGAACTTCCGCCTTTTGCAAAAAACGGCCAGAAGATAGATGTCAACGTAGCATCCATTGGTGACGCAAAGAGCCTGCAGGGAGGCACCCTGGTCCTCACTCCGCTCAAGGGGCCTGACGGCAATATTTATGCGCTGGCACAGGGTCCGCTGCTGCTTGGCGGCTATTCGGCTTCAGGCGGTGGAAGCTCCACCACCAAGAACCATCCGACTGCCGGGCGCATCCCAAACGGCGCAACAGTTGAAAGAGAAATACAGTCCGACTTCAACCACCAGGATCATCTGAATATAAGCCTGTTCAAGCCGGATTTCAGCACTGTGACAAATGCGGTTGAGGCCATAAATGACACCCTCGGAGGTGATTTTGCCACTGCCACTGACGCAGAGACCATAAGAGTAAACATCCCTGTTGAATATGAGGGAAATGCGGTTGGCCTGATGGCTGCCATAGAAAACATAAAACTGGGGCTTGAGCAGCAGGCCAAGGTGGTGATGGATGAGAGAACAGGCACTGTGGTCATGGGCAAGGACGTACGCATATCAACCGTGGCCATTGCCCACGGAAACCTCAGCATAAATATCAAGGAGACCCCGGAGGTATCGCAGCCTGCTCCATTTGGACAGGGACGCACCGTGGTCACAAATCCCACGGAAGTAACGGCAAAGGAAGAAGGCGGCGAAATGGTGGTACTGAAATCCGGCAGCAGCATAGGGGAACTTGTCAGCGCGCTTAACGCCGTTGGCGTCACACCCAGGGACCTTATTTCAATCATTCAGTCAATAAAGACAGCCGGGGCCCTGCAGGCCGACCTGGAAATAATCTAAGCCGAACAGTTAAAAAGGAATCACACTGATGATAAACATTTCACCTGTTCCTGAAAAACTCATAGTCTCGCACGCAGTAAAGGCAGAAAACAGGGCCGCTGACGTGATGGACAGAATTGAAAAAGCCTCTGATGATGTCGAGCTCCGCAAGGCCTGCGCTGATTTTGAGTCCCTGTTCCTGCACAAGCTCCTGCAGACCATGCGCAAGACCATTCCGGAATCAGGGCTTATGGACGGGGGCCTGAGAGAAGATATCTATACTGACATGCTGGACCAGCGCATTGCCGATATGGCCGCAACAGGCGGCAGGGGCACAGGGCTTGGGGAAAGACTCTACTCTGACCTCAGGCGTGCTTATGGTGACAATGTTCTGAAGAGTACCGGCGCCTACTTACAGGCACCCATTAATGGCACTGGCGGAAATTCAAAATGACAAAACAGAGCAGGTCCATTCACAGCCAGGCATCTGAGCATGCAGACGGATTATCCCGGAAATTCTGGCAGCTCGCAGACGCCCTTGCCACTGGCTGGGACATGATGAACCAGATACTTGACCAGGAGTGGCAGATATTAAAGAGCAGCAAAATAACCCCGGTATGGAACCTGGGGAGACAAAAGGAAAAACTGGCAAGGCAGCTCATGGCAATTGAAGAGAGAATCGACAGGGAAATTCCCGGCCTCTGTAAAAACGCCACCTCTCAAACGCGGTGGGAGGCCATGCTCAGGGCAGCTTCCCCTTCAGAAAGGTCCAGGCTCATCACGTGGAAAACCACACTGTCAAGCCGGAAAAAAAGGGCTTTTATCACAAACAGGCGGCTGTGGGTCTGGATTACAGAGAAACAGGAGCTGAACCGTGAGCTGACTGCCATTCTGTCCGGCAGGAAGCAGTCAAATGGCCTCACCTATGGCATGGACGGCTCCTGTCGCCCGGCTTCAGATACAAAGTCAGCGGCTGCCATCTCAGGCGGCAGTGACACCTTGTCCGCCTCTGAAGATGGTCACTTTTTCCCTGGATTTTCCAGCAAAAAAATTAACAGGGCCATGCAGGCATACCGCATGACAGATTCCATATCAGAGAGGCTTGAATCATGGGATTAACAGGACTCCTCAATGTAGCCAAAAACGGCCTTGTAACGCACCAGACCTCGCTTCAGACCATTGGCCACAACATATCCAATGTTAATACCAGAGGATATTCGCGCCAGGACACCATAACCAGGGCCATGACACCCACTCCAATGTATGCCGGGTTCATCGGAAATGGAGTGGGGGCAACCGAGATACTCAGGGATTACGACCAGTTTATTACAAAAACACTGTTTGAAAAGACATCTGACATGTCTGGCCTGGACACCAGACAGTCAGGCATGAAACTGGTTGAAGGCGTACTTAACGAGGTGGATGAAAACGGACTCAACCAACTGATAAACCAGTTCTGGACAGCATGGGATGACATTGCAAATATGGCTGAAGGGATGCCTGAAAGGACAACCCTGCTCCAGAGAGCAGAGCTGCTTGTAAAGGAGATAGGAGGGAAATACCAGCAACTGGTTCAGATATCAAAGAATGTGGACATTAATATTGACACTGACATAAAGTCAATAAACAGCCTTGCCAAACAGGTCGCTGAAATCAACGTTCAGATTGTATCAGGCGAGGCTGGCCACCACTCAGCCAATGACCTCAGGGATCAGAGGGATATGCTCATCAAGCGCATGTCCGAACTTGCTGACATCAACTATTTTGAGACTCAGCGCGGCTCTTACACCGTGCTTATCGGCCAGGGCTCACCGCTGGTTGACGGCCCTGAATCGTGGAGCCTGGAGATGAGAAGCGGCAGTATATACTGGACCGGAAGTGCAGGCCAGGAGGTTGAACTTACCACAAAAGACCTCAAGGGCGGTGATCTGGGTGGATGGATGGACCTCAAGAGCCGCGTTACCCCCAGGGACCCCACAGTCCTAACCGGCTCGGTGCCAAACGCATCAGGCGGCAGGGCCATGAGAAGCTCCACGAGGTGGGACGCAATTGACGGCGTGACTGTTACTGGAGATTTTAACATAGTCTTTTCAGGAACAGACCAGAACGGAAATCCCGTTGGCCCGGTCACCTTCAGCTATACACAGGCAACAGACACCAATCCGCAGGTCCAGGATTTTCTTGATGCAATAGAGGCCGCCTTTCCAAACGTGGAGGCAAGTGTAACTGATGACGGTCGCATCAGGATAAAGGACCTTGTGCCTGGAGATGTGCCTGTATCCTTTCAAATTGAAGATATAAACGGCAATATCACAGGGCTTGACCTGGGAAAATTTGATGGCGACTACCCCTTGAACTACACGGAACAGCTCAACAAGTGGGCGTCTGAACTGATAAAGGCGGTAAATGGCGTACACAGTCAGGGCGCAGGGCTCATTCCCCTGCAGGAGACCACGTCAGAGTACGGGGTTATATCCACATC
>WFRQ01000043.1 GCA_015486425.1 Deltaproteobacteria bacterium
CAGGGCTTGGCGGTGGCCATGACGAGCGTGAGCAGACCCTGAATCAGCTCCTTGTGGAGATGGACGGCTTTGAAACTACTGAAAGCGTTATTGTGGTGTCAGCCACCAACAGGCCCGATGTGCTTGATCCTGCGCTGCTGAGGCCAGGCAGGTTTGACCGGCAGGTGGCAGTGCCTGTGCCTGATGTGAAGGGCAGGGAGGCAATTCTCAAGGTTCATGCCCAGAATACCCCACTTGCAGATGATGTTGATCTTTCCACTGTGGCCAGGGGCACTCCCGGTTTTTCCGGCGCTGATCTTGAAAACCTGGTCAATGAGGCAGCGCTCCTTGCTGCGCGCAAAGACAAGGACAAGGTGGAGATGGAGGACTTTGAAGAGGCAAAGGACAAGGTCCTCATGGGTGCAGAACGAAAGAGCATGATCCTGTCAGATGAAGAGAAACGCATAACAGCTTTCCATGAGGCAGGACATACACTTGTGGCAAAAATGCTGCCCGGTGCTGATCCCCTGCACAAGGTAACCATAATACCCCGAGGGCTTGCTCTTGGTTTGACCCAGCAGCTTCCAGAGGATGAGCGTCACACCTATTCCCGTAGTTATCTTCGCAATAACCTGTCCATTCTCATGGGTGGCCGCGTGGCAGAGGAGCTCATATTCGACGAGCTTACAACAGGGGCAGGAAATGATATTGAGCGGGCCTCGGCAATGGCCCGAAAGATGGTGTGCGAATGGGGCATGAGCGACAAGCTGGGGCCAGTGGCCTTTTCCAAGAAAAATGATGAGATTTTCCTTGGAAGGGAGCTGGGACATATGAAGGAGTACAGCGAAAAGACAGCCGAGCTTATTGATGGCGAGGTCGAACGTATCCTGAAAGAAGCATATGAAGAAACCACCCGTATCATCACTGAAAACATGGATTGTCTAAATGGCATAGCAAATGGGCTGCTGGAGCAGGAGACCCTTGATGCCGAGGCTATTGAAGAAATAATGCGCAGGTGCCGAAACGGTGAACAGCAGGAGGAAAGTCCTGCTTCAAGCGCTGACCAGGGCCATCAAGAGCCTGAGGGCGCTGATTCGGAATCCGAATCAGAAGCAGCGCCACCGGAACCGGAAAGCAGTGATACCGGCGGGCCTGCGTCTGAGGTCAGTGAGAAATCTTCCGGCTCTTCAGGGGATGATACTCCCGAGGCAGACGATGATGCTGAAAAAGTAAGCGGCACTGAGATTCCAAAGGCCTGAATTTTCATGTTGCCCTGTCCACGCAGTGCAGCATTGGCGGAAATGAAAAGTACAGCCGAAACTTCAGTGCATTTTCACCACAAACCGGCAGGCGTCTTTGCAGTATGACAGTTTATTCTCCTGTTCTTCCTGGCGGGCGGCGTCTTGAAACTGGCAGGCGTACCCTGATAATGGGTATCATCAATGTCACACCTGATTCATTTTCAGATGGAGGCCTGTATGCCTCATCAGAAGATGCCCTGAGCCAGGCCCTGAGGCTTGAGGCCCAGGGGGCGGATATTCTGGACATCGGTGGTGAATCCACGCGTCCTTTTGCCGAGCCTGTGGGCCTTGAGGAAGAACTTGCACGTGTAATACCTGCCATAGAAAAGATCAGGGCCGCATGTGGCATTCCGATCTCAATTGATACCTCAAAGGCTGCTGTTGCCCAGGCAGCGCTTGATGCCGGGGCTGACATTATTAACGATGTTACAGCGCTTCGCGCAGACAGCAGAATGGGTCCGCTTGCTGCAGAGCGCGGCGTGCCGGTGGTGCTGATGCACATGAAGGGTAATCCGGGAGACATGCAGGTTGCTCCCTTTTATCATGATGTGATGAAGGAGATTACGGATTTTTTCAGGGAACGCCTGAGCGCTGCTGAGAGTTGCGGCATCCGTAGAGAACAGGTGATTCTGGACCCTGGAATAGGGTTTGGAAAGAGGCTTGAAGACAACCTGGAGATAATGCGGCGCTGCGGGGAGTTTAAACTCTCAGGCCATCCGGTGCTTGTGGGGCCGTCAAGAAAGGCATTTACCGGGGCCCTTACCGGAAAAGAGAAACCTTCAGACCGGGACGTGGCAACTGTAGGTGCAATTGTGGTCTGTGTGGCCAGTGGGTGCCATATTGTCAGGACCCACAACGTGGCATATGCAAGAGATGCCCTTGCAGTTGCAGATGCAATACTTGGTGGCAGCGGCTGATGCATCTGCCTGAATCGTGGCTCAATTTATACACAAGGTTGTGAAAACAGTACGGACAGCACTTTATGGAGTAACATGAAAATCTGAAAATGCTTGAAAGTCTTGCCCAATACCTCCCTGTAATCCGCTGGCAGGATATCCTCGATATCCTCATAGTGGCCTTTCTTATCTACAGGATCATTCTGCTGGTAAGGGGCACCAGGGCCGTGCAGGTGGCGGCAGGGCTTGCAGTGGTTATTGTGGTCTATTTTGTGGCCAGGCAGCTTGAGCTGTTCACATTGCACTGGCTGCTCGGTACGGTGCTTAACTCCATCTTCATACTCATCATCATACTGTTCCAGGATGACATCAGAAGGGTGCTCATGCAGATGGGGCAGACCCCTTTTCTCAAAAATCGCGTCAAGACATTCCAGGCACTTGAGGAGATAGCAAAGGCTGCCTCCATGATGTCACAGGTACGTACCGGAGCACTGATAGTGCTTGAGCGGGAGGTGGGCCTTGGGGATTACATGGAGTCAGGAACCTACATAAATGCCCAGGTAAGCGCATTTCTGCTCTGTTCAATTTTTGAAAAAGGTGCCCCGCTTCATGACGGGGCAGTTATCATTCAGGACGGTCGTCTTGCTGCCGCAGCCTGCGTGCTGCCGCTCAGCACAAACCCCGGCATAAGCAAAAGACTGGGTACACGCCACAGGGCAGCCATTGGCATTACCGAGCAGACAGATGCAGTATCCGTGGTTGTGTCAGAGGAGACCGGGGGCATATCAGTGGCCATAGCAGGCAGGATAACAAGGGATATTGACAGCGGTACCCTGCGGCGCATACTGCACAATGCATTTGCGTCTGACAAGAGTGACCATAAAGCAAAACTCTGGAAGAAGCTGGTGTAGGCAGTGAAGTGGCATGATATTTTCAGATCTGACTGGTTCCTCAAGTTCATCTCCCTGGCGTTTGCCATTCTGCTCTGGTTCCTTGTGGGAGGCGAGGAGATGGTGCAGGTCACAATCTCAGTGCCTCTGGAAATTACAAATGTCCCTGGAGAACTGGTAATAGCCAATGACGTGCCTCCTGCTCTGGCAGTCAAGGTTTACGGGCCGCGCTCTCTCATCAATACCGTTACCAAACAGCGTATATCAAAGGTGATAGACCTGAAAGGGTCTCATGCAGGGCGCCTGACCATAGATATAACCCCATCGAGGCTCTCCCTTCCAGCCGGTGTCACTGCCATGAAGGTGGAACCGGCGTCTGTAACCATAGTGCTCGATCGCAGGCTTACACGTGTGGTGCCTGTAAAGGCCATTCTGACCGGGGAGGTTGAGAACGATTATGAGCTGGACAGGGTGGCGGTTGACCCTGAACAGGTACAGATATCCGGGCCGGAAAGCGAGGTTGCCGGAATCAGGGAGCTTGAGACCTATCCCATTGAACTTGGGCGTGCCACAAGATCATTTACCAGGGAGATAGGCCTTAATCTGCTCGGGCTGCACATCACGGTTGATGGCGACGCCATTGTCAGGGTTCATGTGGAGGTAAGGCCCCTTGAAGGCACCATGCGGTTCCAGCATGTGAAGGTCGTCTCGGATCACAAAACAGGTAAACTCACATGGTGGCCTGCTGAGATTACAGTGATCCTTGAAGGCCCCAAACCCCTTCTCAAGAAGATTACAAGCAGGGATATCGTGGTGAAAATTCCCAGGGACCTGAAGCTTGGCAAACAGTGGCTTGCACCGGATGTCACTGTGCCGCCAGGCCTGATAGTAAAGAAGACCATACCGGAAACTGTACGCATAACATTCAGCAGAACTCAGGAGGAACCCCTGAAAAAATGAGAAAACTCTTTGGAACCGATGGTATAAGAGGCCGGGCCAATATTCACCCCATGACAACGGATGTGGCCATGAACATTGGCAGGGCCGTGGCAAAGGTGTTTCGCAGCAATGGCAGGAGCCGTCATCCCAGGGTGCTGATAGGAAAAGACACGAGACTTTCGTGCTACATGCTGGAAAATGCCCTGTCTGCAGGTATCTGCTCCATGGGCGTGGATGTGCTCATCGTGGGCCCCATGCCAACGCCGGCCATTGCATTCCTGACCTCAAGCATGCGGGCTGATGCTGGGGTGGTGATTTCAGCATCCCATAACCCATTTGAAGACAATGGAATCAAGATATTCTCAAGTGACGGATTCAAGCTTCCGGATCATGTGGAGGCCAGAATCGAAGAACTCATTGAATCCGGCAATTTGACAGCGGAGATGCCCACAGGCGCCGAAGTGGGAAAGGCGTTCAGGATCGAGGATTCACAGGGACGTTATATTGTGTTTGCAAAGCAGACGTTCCCTGCGGACCTTACGCTTGACGGCCTTAAAATCGTCCTGGACTGCGCCAACGGAGCCACTTACAAGGTGGCGCCCGCGGTGTTTGAGGAGCTTGGCGCTGATGTTGTAAAGATGGGGGTTGAGCCCAACGGCATCAACATAAATGACGGATGCGGCGCCCTGTACCCGGAATCCATGAGGGATCTGGTGCTGGAAAACGGCGCGGACATGGGTATTGCGCTGGATGGTGATGGCGACAGGCTCATAGTGGTTGACGAAAAGGGTATTGTGGTTGACGG
>WFRQ01000044.1 GCA_015486425.1 Deltaproteobacteria bacterium
AAATCTGAGCGCGCCATCATGCAACTTGTTTTTGGACAGCCCCTTACGGGAGGAAATGCACTCCCACCTTTCGAAAGCATATATCAGGCAGGCCATAAAAAAAAGCCCGCAACAGATTATATTCTGCTGAGGGCCTTGAAAATTTTAATGCAGGAATGCCTGCTTGTTGTCAGGCAGCCGCTGTCTCCTGATATACACTGATATGCTTGCGATTACGTTTTACTTCAAATTTGACCACCCCATCAGTCAGTGCAAATAAGGTATAATCCTTGCCCATGCCTACATTCTTCCCAGGGTGGAATTTTGTGCCGAGCTGCCTTACAAGAATATTGCCGGCCCTCACTGCCTGGCCGCCGTATCGCTTGATTCCGCGTCTCTGCCCCTTACTGTCTCTTCCGTTTTTTGAACTTCCACCGGCTTTTTTATGTGCCATGACCTGTTTCTCCTGTTCCTTCTGTTACTTCTTTACTGCCCGCTCAGGGTCTATACTGTAAGTTCCTTTATTTCCAGGGCGGTAAACGGCTGTTTGTGGCCATTTTTTACCCTGTAACCCTTGCGTTTCTTTTTCTTGAAGACAATCACCTTTTTGGCATGTCCCTGTTCAATAACCCTGGCCGTGACTGACGCGCCTTCGACCACTGGGGTGCCGAGGGTTACGTCTTCACCGTTAACAACCATGAGCACATCTGATATCTCTACCTCATCACCGGGAGCGGCATTGAGTTTTTCTACTTTTAGAATGTCTCCCTGGGAGACCTTATACTGTTTTCCGCCTGTCTTTATAACAGCGTACATACAAAAATCCTCCGGTTTCATAGTGCCTGCAGGCTTTTATAAACGAGTGCCTGTAAAGGCCGGACGCGAAACATACCACGAAGAAGTCCTGTGTCAAGGCTGCAGAAAGGTTTTCAATATGATTCAGCAGGCATCAAATGGCATCATGTGCTGTTTGTCTTGCGCCTTCAAGGCCCCTTATGGACCAGCCGAGAGATGAGTCGTCACCTTTTCTGCCTGTGTTCTGCACTATAAGCCTGTACGCGATGTAATATTTGTATATGTTATCAACATATGTGACGGTTTCCCTGCCTACACGTTTTGCTGCGGCAATTTCTACATTGCCAAACCATATATCAGGGTTCAATTTCATGCGACGCGCGTCTTCCCTGAGCTGAATTACACGCCTGGGTCCGGCATTGTAGGCTGCAAAGGTAAACAGCATCTTGTTAAGGGTGTCGGTGTCCAGGCTGCTGAAATAGCGATTATAAAGGAAGTGCAGATATTTTGTGCCTGCCTTAATGTTATTTTCAAGGGTAGTAATATTTTTTACATTCACATTGGGATCACGGGCAGTGGATGGCAGTACCTGCATTATGCCCACTGCCCCTCTGCTGCTTCTCTTGCGGTTGTTAAGCTCCGACTCCTGATAGGCCAGAGCCACAAGCATGAGCCAGTCAAAATTGTACTGGCTGGCATATTTCTGAAAAAATTTTATGGTTTTGTCAAATCTCTTGACGGCATTGCGGCGAGCCGGATTTTTTATCCATTTATTGTCTTTAAAATAGCGATTTATGAGGATGTTGCCCATGAGCGTGCCCTGCCTGTTTTTCTGCACAAACTGGTTCAGGGTTTTTTTAAGCCCGGGGCTGTTTTTGCGAATTGCCCATGCAATCTGTCCGCCTGAATGAATGATGATGTCATTTCGAACAGTTATGTTTTTCAGAACCCCGGCCCACAGGTTGGCCTTGTGGTTGTCCACTACTGCCCATGGAAGTATGCCTGCGTTTACCATCTGCAGCATGTCAGAGTCAGTCAGATAGGTGGAGGCAGGTTTGAGGGTTATCTCTTTGAGTCCCTTTTTTTTCAGAATTCTGTTTATGCGCAGCAGATGTTCCCAGTAGCTGCTCTCCTCTCTTACCAGCAGGGTGCGGCCTGACAGGTCTGTAATGCGTGCCACCGGCGGGGCCTTTTGCCCTGTTACCAGCACTTCATCTATATTCGTGGCTACAGGGTCACTGAAATCCACCTTTTTCAACCTCTCACGCGTAATGGTGAGATTTGCCGCTGCTATATCCCCATAACCCTCCTGCAGCATGTCAAGGAGCCTGTCTCTGTTGGCAGGTATTAATACCACACTGATCTTCATGGTACCTTTACTGTATTTTTTGTTCAGGAATGCCTCAAACTGTTTCATATATTCATAGGTGATGCCTCTCTGTCTGCCATGGTCCAGGAAATAAAAGATATCATCGCAGACTATCAGTACCCGCACCGTGCGGCGTTTGAGCATTCCATCCAGATCGCCTGTCCAGCGCTGCATTTCGATATGTTCGTCTATCATGTCCTTCATGGCATGGGCAGGAAGGGTCATGATAAGGAACAACATTATAATAAAGGTTATGCCACGTATCCGGGTCATGTTTCCTCCGATTTTTTCAACTGGTTCCCATGCTCCAGTGCGGGAACGGTACTGTTTGAAGCTGCAGCTTTATGGAAAAATCTACATATGTCAATATATTCAAGCGAGGCCTTGATTTTATCCGCAAATAGCAAATAGCTGAAAGCTGAAAGCTGAAAGCTCAAGGCTCAAAGCTGAAGGCTCAAGGTAAAAGAAGGTCTTATCTGCTGGTTCCCAAGCTCCAGTTTGGGAACTATGAAATGGAAGCTCCTGCTTCCCCACTTGCCTGAGGGCACAATTTGATAAACTGCCTGAGCATATTTGCGTTGTTCGTTGCGCTTGTCATGGTAATGGCGTTCACAGTGAAAAGTTCAGTTTGAATATCTATGCGGAAAAGAGTCTGGCTCCTGCTGGTGGTTTCATCTCTTTGATTTTACCAAATTTTTTCCATATTTCTGGTATGTCCAAAATGTAGGATTAATTATCAAATACTACATTTTTGTTAAAGTATTGTTTTTATTGCTAAACAAAATATAAGAAATCGCTTGACAAACCTAATAGTTGAGGGAATACTTGTGTTCGGTGAATTTGGATTCATTTACCCTCATGGCAGAACCTGTGCCTGCCATGTGACTTTTGACGTTGCTCGATAGATGCAGTGGCTCGAAAGTAATGAATACCAGCACCTTTTAAATATAGAATATTTTTTGTAGTGCTTGTTGCAACGCATCAGTGGGGCAGCAATGAAATTTAAGGTCTGATCCGGAGCGGACCGTCTAAATTCATACATTCTTAATTGAGGTGAGAAACATGAGTGAACAGGACAAGATTACCAGTCTTCTGCAGGAACAGCGTCTATTCAAGCCTTCACGCAAGGGGCAGCAGCACGCCCATGTAAAGAGCATGAAGGAGTACAAGGAACATTACAAGGCCTCCATGGATGACCCGGCGGGTTTCTGGGGCAAAAGGGCCGGAGAGCTTATCTCCTGGTTCCGCAAGTGGCGCACTGTTGTAAAGGCAGACCTGTACAAGCCGGAAATTCAGTGGTTTGTAGGCGGTCAGCTCAATGTGGCATACAACTGCCTTGACCGCCATCTCGAAGACGGCCGCAGGAACAAGGCCGCCATAATCTGGCAGGGTGAGCCTGAGGAAGACGTAAAGGTTTACACATATCAGATGCTGCATACTGAGGTATGCCGTTTTGCCAATGTGCTTAAGAAGAAGGGCGTAAAGAAAGGTGACAGGGTATCTATCTATCTCCCCATGATTCCGGAGCTTGCCATTGCAATGCTTGCCTGCGCCCGCATAGGCGCCATGCACAGCATAGTATTTGCAGGTTTCAGCGCCAGCAGCCTGAAGAACAGAATTCAGGACTGCCAGGCCAAGCTCCTTGTAACCTCTGATGCAGTGCTCAGGGCTGGCAAGACAATTCCCCTGAAGCCCAATGCGGATGAGGCGCTGAAGGACTGTCCTACTGTTGAGTCCTGCGTGGTGGTAAAGAGGGCAGGTAATGATGTTGATATGCAGGAGGGGCGCGATTCATGGTGGCATGATGATGTCAGCGCTGATGACATATCTGACAAGTGCGATGCAGAGCCCATGAGCGCCGAGGATATCCTCTTTATTCTCTACACAAGCGGCAGCACCGGCACGCCTAAGGGTGTTGTCCATACAACAGGCGGATACCTTACCTATGCGGCCCATACCACGCAGTGGGTGTTTGATCTCCATGATGATGATGTTTACTGGTGTACCGCTGATATCGGCTGGATTACAGGGCATACCTATATTGTGTACGGCCCCCTGGCCCTTGGCGGCACATCTGTAATGTTCGAGGGCGTACCATCCTATCCTGATCCTTCCAGGTTCTGGAAAATAGTTGAAAAGTTCAAAATAAATATCTTCTATACTGCCCCCACGGTAATAAGGGCTCTCATGCGTGAAGGTACTGACTGGACCGAAAAATACGACATATCTTCTCTCAGGGTGCTGGGTACAGTTGGTGAGCCCATTAATCCAGAGGCATGGATGTGGTATTACACATATATCGGGCATGAGAAACTCCCCATCGTGGATACCTGGTGGCAGACAGAGACAGGCGGCATACTCATCTCGCCCCTGCCGTTTGCAACTCCTCTCAAACCGGGTTCTGCTACCTATCCGCTTCCCGGTGTGGATGCAGCCATTCTGCGTGAGGACGGAACCGAGGCATCTACCAATGAGGGCGGCCACCTTGTAATAAGACGTCCGTGGCCAGGCATGCTCAGGGGTGTATTCAACAATCCCGAGCGTTTCAAGAGCACCTACTTTGAGAGGTTCCCCGGCGTGTATGACGCAGGTGACGGCGCCAGGCGTGATGAGGATGGATATTTCTGGATCATGGGCCGTCTTGATGACGTTATCAATGTCTCCGGACACCGTATGGGAACCGCTGAGATTGAATCAGCCCTTGTATCCCACGAAAAGGTCGCCGAGGCCGCAGTTGTGGGAATGCCTCATCCGGTGAAGGGCCAGGCAATATATGCCTATGTGACCCTCAAGACCGGCATAGAAGAGACAGACGATCTCAAGAAGGAACTCAGGACCCACGTGCGCAAGGAGATAGGCCCCATTGCATCTCCAGAGGTAATCCAGTTTGCAAGTGGTCTTCCCAAAACAAGGAGCGGCAAGATCATGCGTCGTATCCTCAGGAAGATTGCCGCAAATGATACAAGTGATTTCGGTGATACCTCAACCCTTGCTGATCCTTCAGTGATAGAGAACCTCATCGAAGGCAGAACAGCCAACTCCTGATTCTGCTCTACTGATAAAGCTGTAACCTGGAACGCTCAATTCAGGTTTAACTCTTACCTGAGTTGAGCGTTTCACCTGAACTTGCATGACAGGGGATATTTTCAGCCCTGAACATGAAAGTTGGCTCTATGCTCAAAGTCAGAAGCCGTTGCTCCAAAAAAACACTGTCCCAAACCTGAGTTTGGGAACCGGCAAATTAGAGCTTCTTTTACTTTGAGCCTTGAGCTTTCAGCTTTGAGCTGTTTTCGGATAAATTATTGTAAAAATTCATTCGGCTGCAAATTAAAGTGGAAGATATATGCCTGTAAACGACAAGACCGGCGTTCATTCAGTTTCACCTGAGGTAGTGCTTCTGTTTCTCAAGAAGACCATTCCCTTTAATGAACTGGATGAAGATACCCTTAAGAATATCGCGCGCCATATTATTATTGATTTTTATCCCAAGGGGACAGTTCTCTTCAAACAGGATGAGACCGATGTAGAGTACGTATATATCATCCAGAAGGGCGGGATGAAGATATACCTCAAGGATGAGGAGGGTAATATTACCCTCAAGGATTTCAGAGGCGAAGGGGCCTATGTGGGGGCGCTTCCAATTATTCAGGGAACCAGGGCAAACCTCAATGTGGAGACAGTTGAGGATACCTTCTGCTTCCTTCTGCCCAAGGAGGTCTTCCTTGAGCTTGTTCAGAACCACACACGGGTGACCCAGTATTTCTTAAAGAGTTTTTCTGAGAAATTCATCCGGACTGCCTACAGAGAACTCAGGCACAGGAACATGGTGCCGCGTACTGAAGGAACCCTTTTTCTCTTCAGTGCCAGGGTCAAGGATATTGTAAAGCGTGAGCCCCAGTTCATAGAGGCCGGAAGCCATGTCCAGGAGGCAGCGCGTCGCATGGCAGAACAGCATATCGGTTCCCTTCTTGTAAAGGGGACGGATGGTCAGGTTACGGGCATTGTCACTGACAAAGACCTCAGGACAAAGGTTGTGGCAGAGGGCAGAAGCCTTGCCACGCCTGTGGGGGAGATCATGGCTGCTCCCGTGGCCTCCATTACATCCAGCGCGGTGTGCTTTGATGCGCTTCTCTCCATGATGAAGCAGCAGATACACCACCTCGCGGTGGAGGAGGACGGAAAGATCATAGGCGTAATCACTGCCCATGACATCATGGTGCTCCAGGGCAGTTCGCCTCTGTATCTCTTCAGGGAGATAGTTGCACAGCGCTCCATCGAGGGGCTTTATCCCCTTTCCCAGAAGGTTCCTCTCGTAGTCAGGACGCTCATTGAGGAGGGGGCAAAGGCCAACAATATCACCAGGATGATTACCATTCTCAATGATCACATACTGGACAGGCTGCTTACCCTTCTTCAGGACGAGATGGGGCCACCTCCTTTACCGTTCTGCTGGCTTCTCATGGGCAGCGAGGGGCGTAAGGAGCAGACTTTCCGGACAGATCAGGATAATGCCCTTGTTTACAGGGTTCCTGACAGCGATGCCCTTGCCGCTCAGGCAGAGGAGTATTTCAAAGAGTTTGGTACAAAGGCCATTGATCATTTGGAGAACTGCGGATATCCCAGGTGTCCAGGCGATATCATGGCATCGAACCCCAAGTGGCGGGCCTCACTTGAAAAATGGAAAGGGTATTTTGACCACTGGATAGATGCCCCTGAACCACAGGAGGTACTGCACGCCTCCATATTTTTTGATTTCAGGCCGGGTTTTGGTGAGACGTCAATGGCTGACACTCTGCGTCAGCATATCATCGACAGGACGGAGCGACAGCAGATTTACCTGCTTCACATGGCCAGGGATTATCTGTCCAACAGGGTTCCACTTTCTTTTTTCAAGAATTTCATAGTTGAAAAGAATGGTGAACATAAGAACAAGCTTGATATCAAGCACAAAGGGCTGGCGCCAATAGTTAATTTTGGCCGCATCCTTGCCCTGAAGCATGGCATAAGAGAGACCAATACCATTGCCAGACTTACTGCCCTGGCAGACAAGGGCCATATAAGCAGTGAGCTGTGTTCAATGGCAAAGGATGCCTATGAGCTTCAGATGCAGATGAGATTTGTTCATCAGCTTGAGCAGCTTGAAAATGGCATGCAGTCTGACAACTACATAGATCCCGGACGTCTGAGTGATCTTGAAAAACAGATGCTCAAGGACGCCTTTGCAGTGATAGAGAGGCTTCAGGGCGTACTCAAATCCATCTTCCCGGTGGGTTGATGCCCATGAGGTGGCTGCAGGAGTTATGGGGTGGCCTGTTCAGGAAACCTCATCCGGCGATACTGAAAAACAGGGAGTTATTTGCTGATTTTGATCAGTCCCGTCCGCTTGTAGAGTATGATTTTGTGGTGTTTGACACGGAGCTTACCGGGTTGAACAAGCGCAAGGATGAGATTATCTCCATCGGGGCAGTCAAGATCATAAATCTTCATATAGAACTCAGCAGCGCCTTTCATAAGCTGATAAGGCCGCAAAAGCTGGATTCCACGGATTCCACACTGATTCATCGAATTACGCCTGAACAGCTTAGAAATGCCAGCCCGGCCATTGATGTTCTGCCTGAGTTCATTGAATTTTGTGGAAATGCGCTGCTTGTGGGGCATTTTGTAGGAATTGATATGGCATTCCTGAACAAGACGTGTAAAAAGGTGCTGGGCGGGTACATACAGAACCCAAGTGTTGATACCATGCGTCTTGCAAGGGGATATATAGAGGGTAAAGGTGTTTACGGTTATGGACAGACCGACCAGTCAGTTTCATACAGGCTTGAAAATTTGACCAGGGAATTTAATCTGCCCTGTTTCAAGCCGCATGATGCCCTTGAGGATGCAATGCAGACGGCATATCTGTTCTTGTTTTTATTAAAAAAATTAAAGAAAGGAGGGATTCAGACACTGAAACAGTTGTATCAGGCCGGCAGGATCTGGCATCTCATGTAATTTGCATTCAGTGAGGTTGGGGTGTTGGAGGAAAGATGCTGAGTTTACATGTGCCGGAGCCTCGGTAAAATTTGTATGCAGTTGCTTTCGCGATTTTGCCTGCGTCAGCGCTGCAATTTAGATATTTAAATGACACAGGGAGGATTTTATGAACGATCAGAGTGATAGAAATGCTTACTGGAAGGCAAATCTAAATCTTGTCATGTTTTGTCTTGTGATATGGTTTGTCGTTTCCTACGTTTGCGGCATCCTGCTGGTGGAGCCGCTGAATGCCATCCGCATTGGCGGTTACAAACTTGGATTCTGGTTTGCCCAGCAGGGTTCAATCTACACATTCGTGGCTCTTATCTTTTTTTACGCCGCGCGTATGAATGTGATTGACAAGAAATTTAATGTACATGAGGAATAAGGGGAGGATGCCATGAGTCTGCAATTAATGACATATCTTGTTGTGGGGGCGACCTTTGCCCTTTATATATTTATCGCTATTAAATCAAGGGCTTCAAGTACCGGCGAATTTTATGTTGCCGGCAAGGGTGTTCACCCTGTACTCAATGGTATGGCCACAGGCGCTGACTGGATGAGTGCCGCGTCATTTATTTCAATGGCCGGTCTCATTGCCTTCAAGGGCTACGATGCCTCAGTGTTCCTCATGGGCTGGACAGGCGGTTACTGTCTGCTTGCCATGCTGCTTGCCCCATATCTCAGAAAGTATGGAAAGTTCACGGTTCCTGAATTCATTGGCGACCGTTACTACTCAAAGATAGCCCGCGTGGTTGCGGTCATCTGTCTTATTACCGCTTCTCTCACCTACGTTATCGGTCAGATGAAGGGTATTGGCGTTGCCTTCTCACGTTTCCTCGAGCTTCCCTTTGAGATGGGCCTGCTGGTTGGCATGGTTATTGTGTTCATCTACGCTGTTATGGGCGGCATGAAGGGCGTCACCTATACACAGATTGCACAGTACTGCGTGTTGATTTTTGCATACACAGTGCCTGCAATCTTCATCTCTCTGAATCTGACTGGCCACATTTTCCCGCAGATCGGTCTTGGCGCAACCATGACCGACGGCAGTAACATGTTCCTTCTCGACAAGCTTGACAAGACGCTTGTTGACCTGGGCTTCCATGAATACACCGTTCAGAGGGGTACCACCCTCAATATCTTCCTGTACACCATGTCTCTCATGATTGGTACCGCAGGGCTTCCTCACGTTATCACCCGTTTCTTTACTGTTCCCAAGGTCAAGGATGCACGTTCCTCCGTGGGCTGGTCACTGGTGTTCATCGCAATCCTTTACACCACTGCCCCTGCAGTTGGTGCCATGGCAAGGATGAACCTCATGGAGACCATACATCCCACAACAGGTGCCCATGCAGGTGAATGGCTCAAGTATGACGAGCGTCCAGCATGGTTCCGCAACTGGGAGAAGACAGGTCTTCTCAAGTATGAAGACAAGAATCATGACGGCAGGATTCAGTACGTAGGCCCCAAGAATACAGAGTATAAAAATGAGATGGTAAAGGTTGACCGCGATATCATGGTTCTTGCCAATCCGGAAATCGCCAACCTGCCCAACTGGGTAATCGCACTTGTTGCAGCAGGTGGTATTGCTGCTGCCCTTTCAACCGCAGCAGGCCTTCTGCTTGCAATTGCTTCATCCATATCCCACGATTTGCTCAAGGGCATTGCCGTGCCTGACATGACTGAAAAAGGTGAGCTTCTTGCAAGCCGTCTGGCAATGGCAGGCTCCATCCTGGTGGCCGGTTACTTTGGACTCCATCCTCCGGGATTTGCCGCCCAGGTTGTTGCACTGGCCTTCGGTCTTGCGGCATCCTCCATCTTCCCTGCCCTGATGATGGGTATATTTGTAAAAAGGATAAACAACATCGGCGCAGTTTGCGGTATGCTGGCAGGTCTTGGTGTTACACTTGTTTACATATTCTGGTTCAAGGGATGGTTCTTTATCCCAGGTACCAACGTAGTTCCCAATGACGCGGCCCACTGGTTCATGGGTATTCAGCCCGAGGCATTTGGAACAGTTGGTGCAATAGTGAACTTCGTCGTGGCCTTCCTGGTATCAAATGTCACAGGAGAGCCGCCAGAGCACATACAGCACCTCGTAGAGGATATCCGCGTTCCCGGTACAATAGTAAGGCGTTAAGTTCCGGGGCAGGATATAATAGCTGACCAAAAAGGGGCTGCTTCAGTTGATGAGGCAGCCCCTTTTTCTTCACTTCCTCCTGGCCTTTGTCTTTTTACCAAACACAATATCAATGGCCTGATCAATGCGGGTGATGAAGTGGAACTTCAGACTCTCCCTGACTTTTTCCGGAAGGTCTTCTATGTCCCGCTCATTTCTTGCAGGAAGCAGGACCTCCTTAATGCCTGCGGCACAGGCTGCTATCACCTTTTCCTTTACACCTCCCACAGGAAGCACCAGCCCTCTGAGGGTTATCTCTCCGGTCATTGCCACGTCAGAACGTACAGGTCTGTCCGTGAGCAGGGAGATAAGGGCCATTGTCAGGGCCACTCCTGCCGACGGGCCGTCCTTTGGAATGGCACCGGATGGCACATGAACATGAATGTCACGTTTTTTGAACTTCTCTTCATCGATTCCAAGCTTCTCTGCCCTGGATCTTATGAGGCTGAGCGCAGCCTGAGCAGACTCCTTCATTACGTCTCCAAGCTTGCCTGTAAGTGTAAGCTTGCCTGAGCCTGCCATGTCCGTTGCCTCAATAAAGAGTATCTCGCCGCCTGCAGGTGTCCATGCCAGGCCTGTTGCCACGCCGGACATGCCTGTCCTGTCTGCTGTTTCAGAGAAATACCTCGGTTTCCCAAGGTACTGCTCCAGGTTTTTCAGCCTGACAGTTACCTTTTCAGTGTTTCCTGCCGCCACCTCCCTGGCCACGGCCCTGCACACTGCAGCAAGCTGTCTTTCAAGGTTTCTGACACCTGCCTCTCTCGTGTACTCGGCAATTATCTTCTCAAGGGCTCGGCGGTCAATAACAAGATTCTTCCTGGTAAGGCCATTTTCTTCAAGCTGCCTTGGGAACAGGTATTTTCTTGCTATCTCTATCTTTTCCTCAAGGGTATAGCCGCTTAGCTCCAGCACCTCCATTCTGTCAAGCAGAGGAGGCGGAATGGTGTCTATCATGTTTGCAGTTGCCAGGAATATCACCTTTGAAAGGTCAAATTCAACGCCGAGATAGTTATCTGTAAAGGTGGAGTTCTGCTCAGGATCAAGGACTTCCAGCAGTGCAGACGACGGATCTCCGCGAAAATCCGTCCCAAGCTTGTCTATTTCGTCAAGCATGAGCACCGGGTTTCTCACTCCGGTCTTCCTGATTCCCTGGATGATCCTGCCGGGCATGGCGCCAATATAGGTGCGTCTGTGCCCGCGTATCTCTGCCTCATCCCTGATGCCGCCAAGGGCTATTCTGTGGAATTTTCTGCCAAGTGCCCTGGCAATGGAACGGCCAAGTGAGGTCTTTCCTGTGCCAGGAGGCCCTGCAAAACAGAGGATAGGCCCCTTTGCATCGGGTTTGAGCTTTCGAACCGCAATATACTCAAGGATGCGCTTCTTTATTTTTTCAAGGTCATAGTGATCCTTGTTAAGGATACGTTCAGCCTTCTTGAGGCTGATTCTCTCCCTGGTAAAGGTATTCCAGGGCATTTCAGTCATCCATTCGATGTATGTCCTTGCCACCGAGTATTCAGGAGATGATGGATGCATCCTGGAGAGTCTCTCAAGTTCGCGTTCCGCCTCCTTCATGGCCTCGTCAGGGAGCCCGGCCTCCTTGAGCTTCTGGCGCAGTTCCTCCATCTCGTCTGCGCCTTCGCCAGTGTCACCAAGCTCCTTCTGAATGGCCTTCATCTGTTCCCTGAGGAAGAATTCCTTCTGGCTCTTGTCAACCTGGCTCCTGACCTTGCTCTGTATCTTGTGGCCCAGTTCAAGCATTTCAAGCTGCTGGGACAGGATGGTAAGGGCAGCCTCAAGCCGGTCCCTGACATCCAGTATCTCAAGGATACGCTGCCTTTCGTCAACAGGAATATTCAGATGACTTATGGCAATATCTGCCAGAACCCCGGGCTCCTCTATGCCCATGACTACATTTATAAGTTCATTGGGCAGGTTGGGGGAGAGTTCCAGTATCCTGGAAAATGTCTGGCGTACATTCACCACAAGGGCCTGGACCTCCGGGCCGTGCTGAGCTATGTCATGCACTGGCTCAACCCTTGCCTTTATGTAGGGCTCGGTAGAGGTTATCTCCATGAGCCTTGCCCTGGTGACCCCCTGAATTATCAGCTTGGCATGTCCCTCTTCATTCTTGGCCATGCGAAGTATGAGCCCCACAGTACCTATGTCGTAAAGCTCAGGAGGGCTGTTTTCTTCTTCCTTTTCCTGACCCTCATGTTTGCGCTCTGCAAAAACCGCAACTGTCCGGTCGGTTGCAAGGGCGTCATCTATCATCTTTACAAGGTGCGGTGGCTCAATTATCCATGGCACCACCATATGAGGGAAAAGAACCATATCCCTGCTGGGAAGAATGGCTATCTCCTTTACGGTGTTAATGATCCCATCTTCCCTGTCATCACCGGAATCAACTGTTCCGGGGTCATTTTTTCTTATTTCATCCGCACTGTTGCGGCTTTCTTTTATCTCCATATTCATAATCTTGACCTCTTTATTTCAACCTGAATTGAGCGTTTCAAAATGTGAAAAATCATTACAATCGCTCAACTCAGTTTAAATGTAGTTCACAAGGCTTCCGCCTCTGATTCTCCTGATAGAAAGGAGTACTGCACATGACATGCTGACCAACCTGATCAATTTACATATCTCTGTAATTTATCTGCCCTAAATTAGGCGTCAGATTAGGACAGCGTTGATTTATGACACATCTATGCGCACAGGTCTGCGCTTCCTCTTTGGCATAACCACCACTATGAGCCCATCTTCATACCGTGCATCAATCCTGTCAGGGTCAATATCATGGGGCACGCGGATTATACGTTCAAATGAACCGTACTCTATCTCCATTATGTGGTAGTACTTCCCCCTGATGTCAGCCGGGCAGTGCCTGCGCCCTGCAAGACGAAGCAGGCCTCCCTCAAGTGTTATGCTCAGACTTTCCCTGTCAATTCCTGCTGCATCGGCAACGAGGAAAACCGCAGAGGCATTTTCGTAAAGGTCAATAGATGGTATCCATCCAGTGCTCTTGAGCGAGAGCGAGTCTGACATGCGTACCATGTCATCCAGCATGTACCTGGCGTGTTGTTTGAGCTGATCAAGCCCGTCATGTACCTTTATTTTCAAAACCGGCATATATTTCTCCTGCAATTTTCAACCTGAATTTTTATCAGAAAATAGCTCAAAGCTGAAAGCTCAAGGCTCAAAGTAAAAGAAGCTATAATTTGCTGGTTCCCAAACGCCTGTTTGGGAACTGTAAACTGGAAGCTCCTGCTTTCCCACTTCCTTGAGCACTTAATTTAATAAACTGCAAAAGCGTATTTTCATTGTTCGTTGTGCCTGCATCGGGAATGGCGGTTACCGTAAGTAGAGCGCGCAACTGAAAGCTTAAGGCCCTGAATAAAAGACGGCTAACATGATATTCTGCCGTGCAAATTCTCTTGAGCTTACGTTTGTACTTTTAATGATAGGATGATTTACTTTCCCAACGTTTCAAACGCTTTCTTCAGGTCTGAGATATTTTTTATACACAGTAAGCATCACTTCAATGGTGTGCAAGTAAGGGGCAGTCCAAAAATAAGTTGGATGTTGGATGATGGCGCGCGAAGCAAAAAAGCCTTGACGCATGTTATGGCTCAAGGTATTAGTAGCGTTCTTATCAATTCCTCCTTGTCTGAGGCCAAAACCTGCATTCCAGGCGGCTTCAGGCCAGAGAAAATGACCGAAGGGAGGCTGCAATGAAACTGCGCCACTACGAAACACTTTATCTTCTCCACCCTGACCTCAACGATGAGGAAAGGGAGGACCGTGCTGAAAAACTCCAGAAAATCATAACTGATGACGGTGGGAAAATCGTCAAGGTTGATCCGTGGCCACTGAGGAAACTGGCCTACAGGGTGAACAAACAGGTACAGGGCTGGTATGTATGCATGGAGTATGCGGCACCTGGCTCTGCCATTCTGGAGCTTACCCGAAATATGCGTCTTGACGAAAGTCTGATGAAATTTGTTACCATCAAGAAGGCTGACGTCTTTGATCCTGCAGTGCTTGAACGTGCTGAGGAGGAGGCTGCTGCAAAGGCAAAGGCGGAAGAAGATGCCCGTGCCGCGGAAGAGGCATCCAAAGCAGCTACTGAAACAGCGGAACAGGAGACATCATCTGAAACAACTGAAACTGCCACAGGTACACAGACAGACACACCGGCAGATACAGAGGAAGGAAAGGAGTAAGTACCATGCAGAGACCAAGCAGACCAATGAAAAGACGCCGCCGGGTTTATGTCAGACGCAAGGTATGCCGGTTCTGTGCAGACAAGAACCTGGTAATGGATTACAAGGACGTTGATCTTCTGCGTCATTTCATAACTGAACATGGAAAGATACTGCCGAGACGCATTACCGGCACATGTGCCAAACACCAGAGAAAGCTGACTACAGCCATTAAGAATGCGCGTATCATGGCACTGATTCCGTTCACGTCAGACCATGCCCTTGAAAGAAGACCGGCAAGGCGTTAGCCGGCCAGGGCCTTGGCCTTCAAAGACTTGAGATACAGCGCCGGAGGGAAGGAGTCAGGTCCCCGCACGCCTGTAAAACTTGTAATATGTGCGGTTCTCCTCCTGTTGCCTGCGGCAGCCCCAGGGGCACAGTCACTGCTTATGATATTCGTCCCTGGTCTTGCGGCATGCATGCTGTACAAAGAGAACTTCAACAGTGCGCTGGCCTTTCTTGGAGTGGTATTTCTGACCGGTTCTGCCATTTCATACATGACGGGAAGGCCTGACTCTGCGCTGTGGATGGTGCAGGGTACGGGTACGGCGCTGCTGATAATTTTCGGGCTTAGACATTCAAAAGACGCCCCGGAGATATTTCTGCTGTGTACACTTTTCCTCTGCCTTACAACATTTGCGGCATTTGCACTGGGAAGCGGGTTTGACCTTGCCGAGGCCTACAGGGGTGCGGTGAGCAGCGTAACAGACGAGCTTGAGGCAAGTAAACAACTGTACACTCAGGGTTCGGGCCAGCAGACGCTCAGCCCGGAACTCGCATTGTGGTTTCAGCAGCTCAAAGAGGTAATCATCCGTTTTTTCCCAGGGCTTGTCATGACCAGCATGGTGATGGCGGCCTTTTTAAACACGCTTGTATGCAGAAAATGTCTTGCAGGCGCAGGGGAAGGCACAGTACCTCTCAGCAGCTTTTCCCACTGGAAATTGCCTGACTGGCTGGTATGGCCATGGATAGCTGCAGGCGCGGCCTGTTTTATTCCCCATTCACTTTACAGTACAATGGGGGAAAACAGCCTGCTGGTATTCAGCGCGATATTTTTCGTGGCAGGTATATCAGTGACCCAGTTCCTGTTTGAAAGGTTCAGTGTGCCTCGATGGATACGCTGGATCACATGGGTGCTCATAGGCATACAGTGGTATGGCGTGCTTGTGCTTGCAGCCCTTGGGCTTGCCGACGTATGGGTGGATTTCAGAAAGCGATTCAGCGGGTCAGAGGCAGACGGGCAGAGCGAATCATAGGAAATTGGAATTAGATATTTAATCACAGTAAATGTAATACAGACCTCATCTAAGCCAGAGGTTTTTTTGTTATATATCGGGAGGCTTGACAATGGAAATAATACTGAATGAGACAATCTCCTCTCTTGGCAGTGCAGGCGATATAGTTACCGTGGCTGACGGCTATGCCAGGAATTACCTGCTGCCACAGGGTAAAGCCATTCTTGCAGAGAAGAAAAATGTGGCGTTGATGGAGAGAAGGCGTGCTGCAATACTTGCGCGTGCCGCAAAACAGCGTGAGGAGTTCCAGGCCCTTGCCAGCCAGCTTGAGTCCATGGATATTACTATTCCTGTACGTGTGGGTGAGGATGATAAACTCTACGGTTCTGTAACCAGTATGGATATAGCCAGAATTATTGAGGAAAATGGCTATCCAATCGACAGGAAGAAGATTCAGCTTCCAGAGGCCATCAAGGCAGTGGGCGAATATGAGGTGCCTGTTAAGGTAGCACCTGAGGTAACTGCCACGCTCAAGGTAAAGGTGGTACAGGAAGAAACTGATGAAGATGCCTGATCTTTCGTAAACCTGGATTGATTCAGGGCAAATTTTATCCGGAAATAGCTCAAAGCTGAAAGCTCAAGGCTCAAAGTAAAAGAAGCCATGTTTGCTTTCAGCTTCCGACTTTGAGCTTTGAGCTAACTTTCATGTCAGGGGGGTGACAAGCCCCATGTCATGAAAGTTTAGGTCTCACAAAGTTACATAGCCGCAGCACGTTATGATATTGGGAAAAACGGGGAACGCTCTCCCATAAACTGGAAGCTCCAGCTTCCATACGTCCTTTGGCGTACAGTTTTGCAGGGTCAAAAAGTGTATTTTCATTGGTATCTGCTCAGGGGGTACCGCATTTGCTGCGTTGTCCGTGGCTCGAAGTACAGGAAGTACGCCTTCGCCCCCTCCGCCTTGCATCTGCAGCACCCTCTGAGCAGATACGTGTCAAACATAAGAAATGTTGTGTAAAAAGCGACTTTCCGTTACGCATAGAGAGGGGTGAGCAGTTATTTTCATTGTTCGGTGTATCCGCCCCGGGAATGGCGATTATCGTGAAAAATGCACAGAGCCTTCGCTTGTAATTTTCATGCCAGGGGTGTTGAACAGGCGGTGCGGCATGAAAGTTTGTATCTGCGCATCAGGTGCCGCATCTACGGCGTTGCCTGACAATTGAAATAGACGCTTGAAGCAGGTGTTGTACGCCTGCGCGTCCTCCGTCTTGTATCTGCAGCACCCTGTAAGCAGATACAGGAGAATTTGCACGGACTTATTGAGAAGTTACGAAAATTCAGGATAATGGCGGTAACAGCATTCAGGAAAACTGATAATAAACAGGGTTTTCGGGTTCCACCTCAAAATCTTGAGGCGGAGCAGAACCTGCTTGGCGGGCTGCTCATAGATGATACAGCGCTGACCAGGGTCATTGAGCTGGTACAGCCGGTTGATTTTTACAAGGAAGCCCATTCCATAATTTACTCGGCTATCCTGAACCTGTTTGACAGAAACGAGCCGCGTGACCTTGTTACTGTACACAATGCACTGCTGTCCACCGGAAAGTTAGAGGCCGCAGGGGGCGCCGCCTATCTTGCCGAGCTTGCGGACACCATGCCGGTTGCCGCAAATATCGAATACTATGGCAGAATTGTCAGGGACAAGTCCCTTCTCAGAAAACTCATTCAGGCATCTACTGAAATAGCATCGAGATGTTATGAAGAGACCGGCAGTGATGTGGACGATATTCTTGCTGACGCCGAATCCTCTATTTTCGAAATATCCCAGCAGAAAATAAAAAAATCATTTCACCCCATTCGCGGGGTCCTGAAGGACAGCATAAAAAAAATCGAGTCCCTGTTTGAACGCCAGGAGATGATAACCGGTGTTCCTTCCGGGTTTACTGATCTTGATAAACTTACCGCAGGCTTCCAGCCATCAGATCTCATAATCATTGCAGGCAGGCCCAGTATGGGAAAGACTGCGCTGGCCCTGAATATTGTGCAGCATGTGGCAATAGCCCAGGGTATTCCCACGGCCTTTTTCTCACTTGAAATGTCAAAGGAACAACTGGCACTGAGGATGCTCTGCTCAGAGGCAAGGGTGGATGCGCAGAGGGTGAGAACAGGATTCCTTTCAGAGGAAGACTGGAACAGGCTGATAATGGCCGCAGATCCTCTGGCTGAGGCAAAGATATTCATTGATGATACCCCTGCACTTCCCATTCTTGAGATGAGGGCAAAGGCTAGGCGTCTGAAGAGTGAACATGGGCTGGGACTTGTTGTGGTGGATTATCTGCAGCTCATGAGGGGCCGTCACAATGTGGAAAGGCGCGAGCAGGAAATTTCTGAAATTTCGCGTTCCCTGAAGGCCATGGCCAAGGAGCTTGACGTTCCTGTAATCGCCCTGTCTCAGCTTAACCGTAAGGTTGAAGACCGGCCAAACAAGCGTCCACAGATGTCTGATCTCAGAGAGTCCGGTGCCATTGAGCAGGATGCCGATGTAATTGCATTCATCTACCGTGACGAGGTCTATAACAAGGCTGAGGATAACCCCAACCGGGGCAAGGCGGAAATCATAGTTGGAAAGCAGAGAAACGGCCCAACCGGTGTTGTGCATCTCGCGTTCCTGGCCAAACTTTCATCATTTGCAAACCTGTCATACGAACAAGAACCGGAAGAGTACTGATATTGATACTGAGGTAAGACGTTTCCTTAAGCAGGCAGGCGTGCTGAGCCGTTTTGAAAAGTGTCTGCCAGGCCTCTGTACATATTTCAGGGAACTGTCACTCTGGAACCGCAGGCTAAATCTTACCGGAATAAAATCCACTGAAAAGATGGTGGTCAAGCACCTTGGTGACACACTGGTGCTGGAACAGTGGCTGCCTGAACATATTCACAGTGTGCTTGATATTGGCACAGGGGCAGGCATCCCAGGGCTTATTCTGAAGATACTGCGTCCTGATCTGGAAGTATGGCTGCTGGATGCCAGGAGAAAACGCGTTTCATTCCTGCACGCAGTAATTGCCGAACTTGGTATTGCTGGTGTGCATGCTGTTCATGGCAGGGCTGGCACAGGCAGCGGCATTCCCCATACAGCAGCTCCGGAAGATTTTGATCTTGTCACAAGCCAGGCATTAGGGTCCATAGTGACGCTGACTGATTTGGCAGCAGAGTATCTGAAGCCTGGTGGAATTGCTGTCTCTATGAAGGGGCCTGGCGGAGAAGCAGAACTTGAAC
>WFRQ01000045.1 GCA_015486425.1 Deltaproteobacteria bacterium
CAATCATGTATTTACCCGTGGCAGGCCTGCCGCATGTAATACTTCTGACCTCCTGAACTGAGCGGTTAAAAAATATTTTTTGAAAATATTGAAATGTTAGTATTGTTGACAATAAATCTGACACTGAAGAATGAATTTATAATCGGAAGGTCTTAAAAAACCAACGGAAGCAGCAAGAAAATTATTGGATATTAATGAAACGTAAGAGGATAGAGGCATTAATATGTGGATGCGTTGACCACTATTGCGCTGAGCTCCCCCTTCTATTTACTACGTAGCTGCCAGGGATGAGAAAATACAGCCCCCCGATTTGCCGCATATCCTTAGTGATCGGGCTTTCACATAACGCACACCATAACAGGAATCCCTGTTTTGCGAATATGCGGCAAATGCAGCTGTGGCTCAATTCATGGAAATAAAGACAACCCTGGCAAGGCTGGAGCAAACCGGATTAACCGGAATACGGGATTGCAAGGACCGGCTTGGAACATTTCTGAACAACCCCGCGAGCTACAGATCCAAGCAGGACGTCATCAATAATACCTCGTCCACGCCTTCCTATGACCACCAGGTCAAAATCTCCCTCATCCACAAGGGAAACAATCTCCTTTACGGGATTACCCATTTTTATTACCACATTGTTGAGATCCAGCCGACATTCGCTGACATCGTCATGGACCTCGCTGCAGGCTGACTTGATTCGCTCAATAATGGTATTGCGCAACTCATCGCCCCGTTCCTTTTCATACTCTTTCAGGGCCTTGGAAACAAAATCCGTTGCAGCGGCATATCCCATGGACAGGGACATTTCCTCCGCCATGTCAGGCATGACATGAATCGTGGTGATTGTGGCATCATAATGATTTGCAAGACTCATGGCCCAGCCCATGGCTATCTTTGCATTGTCAGACAGATCGGTTGCATACAGAATCTTTTTTACTTCCGGTAACATATGATCCCCCTTTTTTCTGACGGGGCGGTGTTCACCTGGAAGAGAAAATAGCCGGACCTGATCTCAATGATTGCGACTGCAACTCAGAGCAATAATAAAACATTGAACTGAGCGTTTCAGGTAAAATCAGAGGTGATATTTGATAGATAATCACATTACTGTCAATAGTGACATATTATCCGGTTTCCGGCCTGTCTTCTCTGTTTTCCAGATAAACAGAGTCCCTGAGATGATGGTGACAAGAAATTACCCCTGTTGATTGAACCTGTTAAATTATAAGTAAGTCGCCATATTGTTTCTGTCAATCCAGAAAGCAGGTTCCAAAACACCATTAAATGCTGTGCAACCTATATGGACTCATACAAAAAAAGGTTCCCTTGGCGCGAGCCAGGGAACCTTTGAGGTGAAACATATATATTCAGACGATTCTATAAGTTGGCCGTGACCTTTATCTCTGCCTGTTCCCTGGCATGCTGCAGCCAGCCTTGGAAAACTGTCTGAAATTTTTCCTTGAGAAGTTTCTGGGATATCTCCTTCTGTTTTGCCGCAAACCCATCCATGTCCGCCTGCTTTGCCTTGTTAAAGGCCAGTATGTAAAAGGAGTTTCCGCTCTCTTCGATGGAGTCAGGATATATCTTGCCGGAATAAAGACTGAGTGCTGATTTTGCTACCTGGCCGGGCAGTTTTCCGTTTGCTGCAGAATCAGTCCGCTTGAAAAAGCCGGTTTCCTGCACCTTGCAGCCCTGCTCGGCGCACACGGCCTGCAGGCCCTTTGTCCTGGCCTCCTCAAGCATGGCCCTTGCCTTTTCCCTGCACAGCTCTCTGGCCTTTTCCCTGATGTAATCCCCCACTACCCTGGCCTTTACATCCTTGAATTCAGGTATGTAGGGAGACTGCTTCTCACTCAACTCGGCAATCAGTACACCAGCAGGGACGTCCAGCAAAGAGCTGAGTTCACCCTTTGAAAGCGCAAACAGGCCGCTCAGCACCTCGGGATTACGGCCAAGCATCACTGGCGCTGTGCCCTTTGAAAACAGAGGCGTGGTCGCAAGCTTTACACCAGCGCTCTTTGCGTAATCCTCAAGGCTTCCCATCTGGATAACCTCGTCATAGGCGGCATTTGCCTTATCCCATGCCAGTTTTTTGGCCTGCTGCAGAGCTATTTTTTCCTTTATCTTGTCCTTTACCTCTGCAAGAGGAATGGTGCGCTCCGGCCTGATATCCTCAAGCAAAATAATATGCCATCCAAAGCGGGTACGGACAGGCTGGCTGATCTCTCCCTTTTTCATGCTGAATGCAGCATTGGCAAAGGGCTTGACCATGGAATTTCTGTTAAAGAAACCAAGATCACCGCCATTTTTCCCTGAGCCCGGATCCTCGGATACCTCCTTTGCAACAGTGGCAAAATCCTCCCCCTTTTCAATGCTAGCCCGGATTTCTTCTATCTGTTTCTTCTTTGCCTGCACCTCATCCTCTGAGGCATCCTTTGGCAGTTTCAGCAGAATATGCCTGGCCCTGCGCTGCTCCTCCTGGTGATAATCCTCTTTATGAGTTTCATACCAGTCCTTAATCTCTTCATCAGTCACCTTGACCTCTTTCTTGAGCTTTGAGGTATCAAACAGGAGATAGGACAACTGTATTTTGGGCTGGGTACGGTACTGTTCACTGTGGGAGTTGAACCACTCCTCAAGCTCCTTATCCGTGTATTTTACATCTGATTCGCATTCAGACGAGTCCACCTTGATAAATGAGATATTTATCTCCTGGTTTTCATACAGGTAATGCTCCTTTGCCTCAGCATCTGGCACGGCAAGCCCCGCACCAAGCAGGGCCCTGATCTCCTCCATGAGGAGAGACTCCCTTACCTGGGCCTCAAACCCTGCAGGTGAAAGCCGTGCGTTTCTGAGAGCTGCCTGATATGCCCGTTTGTCAAACACACCATTTACCTTGAATGCAGGAATCCCCAGTATGGCCTGCTGCACCTCCTTATCGCTGACCCGAATTCCCATCTCCGCTGCCTTCTGGGATATGAGCACCTTGTTTATCAGGTTATCCAGCACCTGCTGCTTGATGTTGAGCTGCTTCATCAGATTTTCAGGGATGCTGCCCCCGAACATTTTGCTGTACTGCTCCATGGTCTTCTGGTACTCATGCTGATATGTCTCAGCCATGATCTTCTCGCCATTGACCTTGGCCACCACATCCATCCTCTGAGACCTAAAACTGCCTACCCCCCAGAAGATGAACACGATAACTATTGCGCCCAGCAGGAATTTTATCATCCATGAACTGGCGCCCTTGCGTATAAAATCAAGCATTTTTCAAATGTCCCTTTCTACAGCTTTCCCTCAAGAAAATCTGCCATGGCCCTTGCGGCCTGTTTTGCCTGATATGCTGCCTTGGCTACTGTCTGAGGCCCGAGAACATCATCGCCTGCAGCGAATATCCAGGGCAC
>WFRQ01000046.1 GCA_015486425.1 Deltaproteobacteria bacterium
AGTATTTTGCAGACAAGGGTTATGTAGGTAATGCCATTCCGAAGGTGGATATGGAAAAGGCGCGGGCAAGATATCAGGCCCTTGAAAAGGCAATAGCCGCAGGGCTTGTAAGGTCATGTCACGACTGCTCTGATGGCGGCCTTGGCGTGGCGCTGGCCGAGACAGCTTTTGCCGGTGATCTGGGCATGGTGATAGACCTTGATGTTGTGCCGTCAGAGGGTATTGACCGACTGGATTACCTGCTGTTCAGCGAGACCCCGAGCCGTTTTGTTGTCACCGTAAGGCCTGCGGATGCCTCGCGTTTTGAGGAGATAATGGCAGGCACTGATTTTGCCGCTGTGGGCAGGGTCAATACTGTGAAGTATCTCGTGATGGGGTACAAGACCAAAACCGTGCTAAACGAGCCTATTGAAGAGCTCAAGGCTGCGTGGCAGAGGCCCCTTGCGTGGTGATGAAAAGAAGAGATAAAGGCATCAGTGAAGACGTTGACGCCCTGGTGGAAGACGAGCTTCTCATGCTTCGTCATTCAGGTGAGATCCCTGAGATAGCCCTGCATCAGTCTCTGTATTATCTGCTTGAGGACCCGGAAGGCCCGCAGCTCGATGGCATCCCGGAAGATGCGCTCAGGCGAATGAAAAGGGCAGTGTTTGACCGCTACCGGGTGATTGTGCTCAGGGACATGAAACCCGAAAACAGAGACCTGTCACTGTATCGCGGGGTCGCAAGGAGTATTATGAATTACAGCCGCCTTGAGCGTTTCTGTCAGCTTGAAGAGATGGATATTTCAGAGGTAAGAGCCGATGCCGCACAGTTTCTGAAAAAATTCCTTGAAAATGAGATTGAAGACGTGCGTTCAGGCAGAAGAGAGTCATGCATTAACTGCACGTACTCAGACCTCAGGGCCTTTGCGGAAAAACTGGGGGTTGACCCAGAAGAACTTCCTGATGGAATTGAGACTATCTGTCCGGAAAAGGGCGTGTACGATGCATGATATATCCTTTTTGCGGGACCATTTTCTGTTTGTCCCAATATCATAACGTGCTGCGGCTATGTAACTTTTTGAGACTAATTCTGAAACTGTTATGAGGTGTCGCGAAGGTTATATGCCGGTTTTCTCGCAGAACAAGTCTCAAAAAGCCACACAGCCTCCACAATAATAAAAAAGGGGGGACAAACAGGGAATGCTCCCTTATGTATAAAACATGCCAAGCGAAAGAATATTTGCCATAGGAGATATTCACGGCTGCCTGGACAAGCTTCAGAGGCTCATGGGAAAGCTCCAGGTGGCAGGGCATGATACCATTATATTCCTTGGTGATTATATAGACCGAGGGCCTGATTCCAAGGGTGTAATAGATTTTCTCCTCATGCTTAAAGAGGAGCTTCCTGCAAGGTTTATCTTCCTAAGAGGCAACCATGAGGTGATGTTTCTGGATTATCTCGCGGGAATAAATCAGCAGGCATATCTTTATTATGGCGGTACTGACACTGTTGACAGCTACTCAGGAGATACTGGCACGTTCAGCGTTCCAGAGGCACACAGGCAATTTTTCAATGCCCTGGAAAGTTCATACGAGACGCCGGATTATGTCTTTGTGCACGCAGGTCTCAGGCCGGGTGTGCCGATTTCAGAACAGGTTGATGAAGACCGGCTGTGGATAAGGTCGGGTTTTGTCAATTCAGATTATGACTGGGGTAAACGGGTCATCTTCGGCCATACCCCGTTTATAGTGCCCCGCATCGAGAAAAACAAGATAGGCATTGATACCGGCGCTGTTTACGGCAGGGAGCTGACCTGCCTGATTCTTCCTGAAATCGATTTTGTCTTTGCATGAGCCGAATGGGGCTGTTCAGGGACTGTCCCAAAATAACTTGGATGGTATCGAACTCATCTGTTGCGTTGTCGTGGGCTCGAAGTACGGGAAGTACGCCTCCGCCTTGCATCTGCAGCACCCGCTGAACAGATATGTGACAGCAAAAAATGTTAGCCCCTGCAATTATTCTTCATTACAGCAATTTTGCGTGTCCCCCTCCTCGAAAAATTTGGTCTTGACATAAAACCAAAAAATATACATTAAATATACAATAGCGTTTATTTCGCGGGATGTCTTTATGATTTTATGGGATGAGAGAAAAAATTTAAAATTACAAATGGAACGCAAAATTTCATTTGAAGAAATTACTCAAGTTATACTCAGAAAAGAATATATTGATGTTTTGAAAAATCCATCACGCCACAATCAAAAATTATTTGTTATTAAATTTAAAGAATATATTTGGGTGGTGCCTTTTCTAATAGATGAAAAAGATAACATTGTTTTAAAGACTGCTTATCCAAGCCGAAAACTACAAAAAGTATATGGAGAAAGCCATGCATCCTAAGGTAAAATTAAATGAATATGAAGAGAGCATTGAAAACGAAATTCTTAATTTTGTCTCTTTGTCAGAAGAAGAAAAATCTAAAATAGAAAGTATAATAGATAAAGAAAATGAAAAAAAGAGTATAAGCCTTCGTTTGAGAAAATATGATTTGGAAAAACTAAAAGAGCGCGCTCAGCGAGAAGGAATACCCTATCAAACCTTACTATCAAGTATAGTACATAAATTTATTACAGATCAATTAATAGATAAAGGAAGTATATTGAAAGGTATTCAATTATTAAAAGAAGGAAATATGGGCTAATAATTCATTGCTCCTGACGCATAACATAATAACCGCTATTCCGCTGGGGAGCATTCCCCGTTTGTCCCAATATCATAACGTGCTGCGGCTATGTAACTTTTTGAGCCTGGTTCTGAAACTATTATGAGGTGTCGCGAACGTTATATGCAGGTTTTCTCGCAGAACAAGCCTCAAAAAGCCACACAGCCTCCACAATAATTGAAAAGGAGGGACAAACGGGGAATGCTCCCCACCTGAATCGTTCAATCCAGGAATCCCTGATTCCATGAGGCCTGCCGGTTTCGTTCCCTGAATCTTCAGCGCCTTTTCACCATTTCTGATTCCAGTATGCGCCTCTGAGTCATTCGCTCCTTTCTGTTTCTTGCAACAGGGATGGGCTTGCCGGTATCCCTGTGCAGACCGCAAACATACATGGCAGTGGATATGGTTCCTGGAGTGGGGGTAAAGTCCTGAAACTGCCGCACCTTGAGCTTCAGGCGCTTCATGTCGGCCTTGAGCCTCTTCATGTGGGCAACGGTGCAGCCTGGGTGAGCTGATATAAGATAGGGGTTGAAGTCTGATCGCAGTCTGCGGCGTCTGCATATCTGCCTGGCAATTTGCAGAAATTTTTCCAGTACCTCTGCACCGGGTTTGTGCATGAGACGCAGCACATCAGGGTGAGTGTGCTCTGGCGCAATTTTCATGGTTCCAGAGGTGTGCTCTGCAAGAAGGAGCTCCAACAGGCGCGGGTTTCTGGTAAGCAGGTCCATTCTAAGACCTGAAGAGACGAACAGGTGCTTTACTCCATGTATTGCAGATGCCTTCTTCAACAGGTTGATATATGCATCTTCATCAATTCGGAGGTGTCGGCAGGGCCGTAGAAACAGGCAGTCATGGCGTCTGCAGGGCGCCGGGCTGGAACAGTTTGTGCCGTAGAGATTTGCTGTAGGGCCTCCAA
>WFRQ01000047.1 GCA_015486425.1 Deltaproteobacteria bacterium
CGTTGTAATATTGAATCAACCGGAGAGATCTGCCGTCCGATCTACTTCAGTATGGAATACCTGCTCCGGTTCAGATCAAAAGCCGTATCAAATACAACCGGTTCTGAAACTGGATACACGGCAAGTACCGCACTGATGCGAAAACGCATATCCCTGGCCGAATGCGCAATCCGGTCGAGATGAACCACCACATTTTTCAGCCTTGGTTCAAACAGCGATACAGTCTTTTCTATTTCAAGGCGCAACTGCGACCGTACCGACACATTAGCCGGATTTTTGCTTGTAAAATCTGGCAGACCGTATGCGAAAAGAGAATTGTGAATCTCTTTGTATCCTGCAGGCACCGGCAGAATATTGCGTCTGCTGTTCAGGAGATTTTCCAGGTCCCGCGCAACACTTTCCTTTATCTGTGCCACGGTGTAGCGCCTGAAAGGTTCCTGCGTCACGTCAGGCTCTGAATCAATAAGCCTGTCAAGAATCGAAGCCTGTACATTCGGGCTCTCTGTCATCTATGAAAAAATCAGACCTTTGCGTTCTTCTCAAGGTCCCAGCCGGCTTCAACATTTCCTGCAGCACCGCCGCCCTTACGTGCCTGCTTGGTGTAAGTCATGGTGATCTTACCGTAATTAAAGGTTACTGACTCGGTAGGTTCACCGTCTCCACCGCCACCTACAGATACGGAGCTGATAATCACGTTGGATAGCTTGTACTCCATGTACTTGAGTTTATCTCCTCCTGCCCGGCAAAGTTCTAGTTTTACCTCGTCAATATGCTCACCCTTGGCACATGCCAGGAACAGGAGAGGAGTAGCACTGTCCATGATCTTTACTATGCTCAGATCCTGGAAATCCGCACGTTGAACAGCTCCTCCGCCTGCAGAACTCTTTGTTGCAGACGCGAGTTGTGACACACCCCAGTTGTAGGAAAGCACTTCGATCCAGTCCTTGTGTTTATCATCAGTACTTTCGCCTTTAACTCCTCCGATTTTCAAAAAACTGTCAGCAGGCATATCAGTTCTCCTTTTTCATTAGAGTGAATATTGAAAGGACTATTCTCACTGTACGTACGTTACAGCCCTGTACGCCTCTGCACGTATCATCCTTTTCGCATTCACTGCAGTTAATTTAAAAATCCTTTGAAACATCACCCCTTTGCAGGAGGTGGCAGCTCAGCAACCAGCCTCAGGGATACCGTAAGCTCATCAAGCTGGAAGTGCGGCTTCAGAAAGGCTACGGCCCTGTAGGCCCCGGGTTTACCGGGGATCTCGCTTACATCTATTCTCGCCTCTCGCAAAGGATATTTGGCCTTCATCTCCTGGCTGGCATTATCGTCAAGCAGAACGTAGTTGCTTATCCAGCGGTTAAGATAGTCCTCTGCATTCTTCCTGGTCATGAAGCTTCCTATCTTGTCCCGCATTATTGACTTGAGATAATGAGCAAAACGTGAAACTGCCAGTATGTACTGGAGTTGTGAAGAGAGGCGGGCATTGGCATTGGCCGCATCTGAATCGTAGACCTTTGGCTTATTTACGGTCTGGGTACTGAAAAAGGCTGCATAGTCAGTGCCCTTGCAGTGCACAAGCGGTACAAAACCCAGGTCCGCAAGTTCCTTTTCGCGCCTGTCTGTTATGGCAATCTCCGTGGGGCATTTTAGCGCAACATCCCCCTCGTCAGTCTTGAAGGTGTGAACCGGCAGACCCTCAACCAGGCCCCCTCCCTCCACACCACGGATGGCAGCACACCAGTGATACTTAGAAAAGGCCTCAGTAAGGCGGGTTCCAAGCGCATAGGCCGCGTTTCCCCACAGGTATTTGCTGTGGTCATGGCCATCCACCTGCTCCTCGAAATCAAACGCCTCAACAGGCACATTGTCCCTGCCATAGGGCAGACGCATCAGGATATGAGGCAGTGCCAGCGCCACGTATCGGGAATCCTCGGATTCACGAAACGACTTCCACTTTGCATACTCAACGCTTTGGAATATCTTGGACAGATCTCTCGGCTCGCCAATTTCAGTAAAACTGTCCAGATTGAAGAGTTCAGGTGAAGCGGCCGAGATGAACGGTGCATGGGCCGCAGCAGCCACCTGGGATATCTTTTCAAGCAGTGCCAAGTCCTGAGGATGATTAGAAAATTCGTAATCTCCGATGAGTGCACCATACGCAGACCCTCCGAACATTCCAAACTCCTCTTCATAAATTTTCTTGAACAGGGTGGACTGATCAAACTCACTTGCCTTTTCCATATCCTTGAGCAGATCCTTTTTGGAGACGTTCATTACCCTGATCTTCAGCATTTCACCTGTTTCGCTCTTGTCAACGAGATAGGCAAGCCCGCGCCAAGAGGCTTCAAGCTTTTGAAAATTTTCATTATGCACTACCTCGTTCAACTGGTCCGAGATCAGCTTGTCTATGGCGGCTATTCTTTCATTTATCATGGCCTCCGTGTTCTTGGAGATGGTCATGGAACCTTCCATGATCTGCGAAACAAATTCGCCTACAACGTCTTTTGCCCATTCCTTCTGGCTCTCTTCACGGGCAAGACGTCCCTCTGATATTATCTGGTCCAGCAGGCTTTTTTCTTCCTGTACTTCTGGAGCAGCCTCAGCTTCGGGCTGGACCTGTTGCGCATTTTCTGCCATAAGGTCTCCCTCCTCTACTCTTCAGTTTTTTCTTCCTTTGCGCCGACCCCGGCCTCCTTGCCAAGCTCTTCAAGAGAAGCAGTATTTGAAATTACATCTTGAAGCAGCTCATCAAGCTTGTCATTTCCATCCAGCCTGTTCAGCAGTTCCGAAAGTCTTTGTCTGGCCTCAACAAGCTTTCGTACCGGTTCAATCTGCTCGGCTACTTTTTCCGGATGAAAGTCATCCATTGACTTGAACCGCAGATCAACTGCTATCTGGCCCTCGTCATCCGACAACTTGTTATCCACCCTGAAGGCCACCCGTGGTTTCATGCCGGCCAGAACGCTGTCAAAGTTATCCCTGTCAATTTCAATAAACTTTCTCTCTTTCAGCTTCGGCAGCGGCTCATCAGGTTTTCCAGACAGATCTGCCAGCACCCCTACCACAAACGGAATCTCCTTCATCTCTATTGCATCCCCCACCTCCACATCGTATGTAATATGCACCCTGGGGGACCTTACCCTGTCAAGGGTATGCTGCAGACTTTCCTTGGCCATAATATTCCTCCAATGTTTCTTAGAAAAAAATTACACCTAAATTGAGCGTTTCAAAATGTGGA
>WFRQ01000048.1 GCA_015486425.1 Deltaproteobacteria bacterium
ATAACCCCTGGGAAATGCTCAAGTTCGATATAGCCCTTTATATTCTTGATACAACAAATGAGATACTAGAAGATCCTCCTGGATCTGGAGAATATAAAAACGTAGGCGACACAAGACGCAAGGGACTGGAACTCTCTACAGAATTTCGACCTGTGACAGGACTGGATTTTTTTGCAGATGCGTCGTTTATTGATACAAATATCAGGAAAAATCCTGATAAGTCACTGGAAGGGAAGGATGTACGCGGCGTGCCCAAGAATGTAATCAATCTCGGTGCCAAATACATGTTTCCATGGGGTGTGAGCATCAGGGCTAAATGGCGGCACGTGGGCAGATATTATATAGATAGTTTAAATCTCTATACTTATGATGGATATGATACTGTTGATACGGCCGTAAATTATGTTATCAACGATAAAAAGAGACGTGAATACGATATTTCCTTCATGGTGGATAATGTATTCGATGAACATTACAGTCAGGCCGTCTGGTATGGTTACGGTACGGCAAATTACGCCGTTTCATGGCCACGTACCTTTTGGGGAAGAATTCTTATCAAATGGTAAACAGTGTTCTGGGTCATCAGTAATGTGCAGTGCACTTATTACTTGAATCCAGATTTTAATATTTGCGAAAGTTGGCTGTTTATGGACAGACACTACTTTTTACTTTAAGCCTTGAGCTTTCAGCTTCGAGCTATTTTTCGCATGAATTTATAGATCTCATGGAGCGTTATATTTCAATGCATAACACATCTCTGCGCGGCCTTTTGGCCTTCATCCTCTTTTTTTCTGTTTTCTGGCATTTTGCCGTATTGGATGCAGGGGCATCCTCCAACCATGCTTCCACTTCCGGCACCATAAAAAAACGAGTGGAGAAACCTGTGCGGAATGCAATTTCCATCAGGCAGAAGACACAGAAGGAGCAGGAAAAATGGCTTATTGAGAGGGAGAAGATGCTCCATGAGCTTGAGCAGCTTGATGCCGAAAACAGTGAGATTGAAACACGGTGCCAGGGGCTTGAGGAAGGAATTGCACATGCAAAACAGAGGATATCACTCAGGGAAAGTGAGCTTAAGGGTATAAGACAGATTGCTGAAGATATCCAGCCATTTCTCAATGATACCCTGGAGTGGCTTATGTCGGAGACAGAGCAGGGGCTGCCGTTTCTGATTGATGAGAGAAAAAAACGCATGGTGAGGCTCAGGGAGATTATGGACGATCCTGCTGTTTCAGTCAGTGAAAAATTCAGAAAGATCATGGAGGCAATGCTGATTGAGGCAGAATATGGCACCACCGTGGAGGTAACAAGAGAGAACATAACCCTGTCTGAAGAGCCTGTGCTGGTAAATGTGCTTCGGCTCGGAAGTCTGAACCTCTTCTATCAGACCCTTGATGCAAACAGGTGCGGTGTTTTTGATACTGCCACAAACAGGTGGATTGACCTCTCCATGGAGCATAACAGGGAGATAAGACTTGCCATGGACATGGCATTTAAGAGGCGGCCTGTGGAACTTGTAATTTTGCCCATAGGACGGGTGAGCACAAAATGAAGAGTTTTCTGTTATCTATCTTTGCAATGCTTCCTGTCCTGCTGATGGTCTTTTCAGATTGTGCTGTAGCTCAGGACATGAGGAGCGTGACCAGCTCTTCAATTTCAGTAAAAATTATGGAATCAAAGGCTGCCGCAGAGAAGGAGAGCGCCAGCAAAGAGGCCAGAACCCTGCGCGGGATCATGACGCAGAACAGGGAAGCTCTGATGAGACGGCTTGAGGATGTTAGAAAGAGAAACATGGCTCTTAAAGCCAGGGAAGCAGCGCTTTCGAAACAGGCCACACTTCTTGAACAAAAGGATAAGGAGCTACTGTCTCAGCTTGACAGAGAGGAAGAGGTAATACACGAACTTGTAGGGGTAGTGCGGATAAATGCAAGGGATATAAGATCTCTTGTGGAACAGAACATGCAGACCGCACTCTTCAGGCCGGATACTGCATTTATGGATGACATTCTTCAGGATACGCATTTCCCGGGCATGGATGACGTTCGGCGCATGGTAGCCCTGCTTAAGGAGCAGATCAGCCAGACCGGTTGGGTGGTAATAAGGCAGGGCAGTTTTGTAGGACGGGACGGCAGGGAAAAGCAGGGGAGTATCCTCCTTGTCGGCCCGTTTACAGCGGCATATCACACAGGAGACGAAACAGGTTTTCTGCTTTACTCAGCACATGGTGAAAAATTTTATGCCTTGTCAAAATCTCTGCCACATAACCTGAAAAGTTCTCTTGAAACGTACATGAAGGGAGAAAGTGATGCAGTACCTGTAGATATATCCAGGGGCGCTGCCGTGCGGGATATTGTAAGCTCCCCTGATCTGTGGCAGCAGGTGGAAAAGGGAGGGCCTGTGGTATGGCCAATCATCGGGGTGTTTGCTGCAGGAGTGTTCATTATCCTTGAACGGATAATTTTTCTTTTGCGCCGCAGGGTGGATTCCAGCCGCATGCTAAGTGATATTCACAGGGCTATTTCCAGGAATGAATGGGGGCAGGCTGAAG
>WFRQ01000049.1 GCA_015486425.1 Deltaproteobacteria bacterium
CCCATACCAGGGTACGTACATTACCGGGATGAATGTTTCACATGGCATTCCTGTATGGTATCATTCATAATCTAAATTCAGACCTTGCTAAGAGGCTGTCCAAAAATAAGTTGGATGATATTGCGTGCAGATTTAAGCGAGGTTGAAAGGTAACCGTCATTCCCAGTACAGGAGCAACGAACAAGAAAAATACTTGCACCTTGCAATATTGTACGCATAGGGAAGATAGGGTTTCCAATTGATGGTTTCCAAACCGGAGTTTGGGAACCAGCAAAAGGCGGAGGACGCGCAGACGTACAACGCGAACTTCAAGCGACTGACAACGCCTTGGATGCAGTACCCTGTGAGCAGATACGCATATTTTCATCCCTTGTGCCACAAGCGGCCGTGGTTGGATTTAAAACAGGCAATTACATAGATGAAAAGAGAGACTGTAAACAAAGCCGTACTTCTGCTGCTGGTTCTAAGCATTTCAGCCGTATTTCTTGCCATGATAAGGAATTTTCTCATGGCAATATTCATGGCAGGCCTGTTTTCAGCCCTGGTTCATCCGGTTTACCGCTGGCTTGTAAGGCTGCTTCATGGCAGAGAGAATCTGGCATCAGGCATTACGGTAACTGGCATCATAGTCCTTATTCTCGTGCCTCTCAGCATTCTCATAGGCATTGTGGTCACTCAGGCCATCAGTGTGGGACAGTCAGTAACACCCTGGATACATTCATTTATCCACGAACCTTCAGTTGTTTCCGACTACCTAAAGAAACTGCCATTCTATGAGCAGGCCCTTCCGTACAGAGATTTTATCATCCATAAGGCCGGACAGCTCGTTGGTACTGTTTCGTCATTTCTGATAGAAAGCCTGTCATCAGCTACAAAACTGACTGTCGATGCCCTGTTTGGAACAATCATCATGCTCTATGTGATGTTTTACTTTCTCACAATGGGCAGGAAGCTGCTGGAGAAGATACTGTACTACCTGCCACTTGAAGACAAGGATGAGCAGCTTCTCCTGAACCGTTTCACTTCTGTTGCAGGCGCCACCATCAAGAGTACTCTTATCATTGGTATGCTTCAGGGCCTTATCTGCGGCCTTGGCTTCAGCTTTGCCCATATCAAAGCCCCGGTTTTCTGGGGCAGTGTCATGGCAGTGATGTCAATCATTCCTGCAGTGGGAACCGCCATCATATGGGGGCCTGCACTGCTCATACTGGCAATGCAGGGTGACTGGCACGGAACCCTGATCCTTGCAGTGGTGTGCGGTGCCATAGCCGGTAACCTTGACAATCTTTTAAGACCGCGCCTGGTAGGTAAGGATACTGAGATGCATGATCTCTTCGTGCTGTTCGGGACTCTTGGAGGCATAAGCATGTTCGGTATCCAGGGGATTATTGTCGGTCCTATAATTGCAGCGCTATTTATAACAATATGGGAAATTTATGGAAATTCATTTCACAGATATCTTCCCTCAGTAGGGCCGGGCCTTACAGGTAGTGGAAAACACAATAAAAACAAGGAAACACCACCCTGATTGACCTTAACAGGCCTGTTGGAAAACCCGTATTGACAGGCACACATGGTAAAGGTAATTTATGAGTTCTGTGTATATCAGAATTTTCAGATGACTTCAGATACTTACCGGGCATTACATAAACAGGAAAAAATGAATCACAAAATTGAGCTTGATAAATTTCACTGCAAGGGATGCGGGGCCTGCGAAGAGGTGGCTCCCGATGTGTTCAAAATGGATGAAGCTGGCGAAAAGGCTGATATTATTAACGAAGAGGCAGGAGATTTAGAAACCTTAGAGCTTGCGGCTGTCATATGCCCCACAAAATGCATAGAAGTTGAATCAGAAGATGGATAATATAGGGTGGACAAGGCAGCATGCCACCAGGCCCCGCATTTAATTTTTTGCTCATTGCGCACGAAAATATAGAACAGGGAGTGGAAAAATGCTTAAAGATGGAGAAAAAGGAGCTGTACTTCAGCGGGACAAGAAAACATACGCCATAGTCCCTCATATTCCCGTTGGCTTGGCTGCCCCTGAAATCCTGAGAAACATTGCAGATGTTGCGGAAAAGTACAACTGTGCCATTAAAATAACAAGCGCCAACCGGATAGCTGTAGTTGGCATTAAAGAGGAAGATATTGACAGCGCTTGGGAACAGCTTGGCACAGACCCCGGAGCAGCCGTAGGAGCATGCGTAAGAAGCATAAAGGTATGCCCGGGGACCACATTCTGCAGGCTGGCCAAGCAGGATTCCCTTACTCTTGGCCAGGAACTTGACAG
>WFRQ01000050.1 GCA_015486425.1 Deltaproteobacteria bacterium
AAAAACGCTGAATCCTCAGGAAAGACGGACACGCAGCATAAGGAGCTTGCAGCAGAACGCAAATTCGTAAGGCAGGAGATAAACAATCTGAACAGACGCAACACAAGGGCCTCAGTTGATTCGGAGCTCTCCCTTGTGCTTGCCGGAAAATATCCTCTGGCAGGCTGGACACTGAATCCGCTTTTCCCCTCATATCAGGAAAACGAAAAATCTGCCCTGAAAAGCCGGGACATCATTATGGTAAGCAGGCTTGATGGTCCTGACCCCGCAACTGTGCGGCGCATCATCGATGACTCGGTTGCTGCAGAAGAAAAAGGATTGAGGGGAACAGCATATTTTGACGCAAGATGGAAGGCGCCGCAGGAACCAACCAATCTCTCCGGGTACAAACTGTACGATGCAGCGATCCATCACGCGGCAGAAGTGGTGCGCAAGAGCAGACGCATGAGAGTGGTCATGGAAGAGACAGAAAAGCTGTTCCAGCCTGGCCAGTGTCCTCATGCGGCCATTTACTGCGGCTGGTACAGCCTTGCAAAATATGTCGATGCCTTTCAATGGCAGCAGGGTGCCGTAGGGTATCATATTGCAAGCGCTGAGTGCACAACACTTAAAAAGAAAGATAGCACGGTGTGGTGTAAAAGGATGCTTGAAAAGGGCATAGCGGCAACTCTTGGGCCGGTATATGAACCATACGTCCAGGCGTTCCCGTTTCCGGACATGTTCTTTGGTTCACTGATTTACAGTGGCTCGAGCATTGCCGAGGCATACTGGTACAGCATACCTTTTACATCGTGGCAGATGGTGCTGATAGCAGACCCGCTGTACCGGCCATTTATAACACGTGGACTCAGTGGAATCAGGTAGGTGAGAAACAGACCAGAAATTACTGTGAAAGAACACAGAGCTTTTGCCTGCAATTTACATGACAGGGGGGTGCACCGGCTGAGGGTGCAATATGAAAGTTACCTGATTTGAACGATTGCCGGATTTGCCGCATATCCGCGAAAGAGGGGCCGTTTTTTGAAACGCTCAATGCCGATGACTATAATATTCCCCGTGGCGGGATAAGTTTCTCAATAAGATTTTTAAGAAATTCCAGTTCCTTTGCGTGTGCCTCCTGGGTTGCTTCAATGCTGGCGATCTTTTTCTGCATCTGCCACTGCATTCTCAGTACAAAACTTAGTATGACCAGGGTTATGGTGATAAAAAGGCCGAGCATCCACTGAATATTGACAAAGCCTCTTCGCATTTCGGACCTCAGATCATCAAAGCGGCCAATGAGTTTTTTATCCAGATCATTGATTCGCCCGGACAATTTTCTGTCAAGATCATCAATGCGCATGTTAAGCACCTTCTGTCCCTCTTCCAGCCTTGTGAGGCGTTCCACAATCTCCCTGTCTGTGATTCTCGGAGCAGTTTTTACTGCAAGAAGCGGCTGAGGCAGAGCTGTGAGCAGCAGCACAGATATTATGATAAACACAATGTCTCTCATGATTCCACCTTATCAAACCTGCGTTTTCAGGTCAAATTTGCCGACTACCAAAAACACACTGGCCGTCAATTCATTCAGTCATTATTATCTTTCATATGAATCATGCACAAATACCCAATACATATGCATCAGAACTGTTAGAGGCTTCGGCACCGGGGATTACCTCGTTTTATCTCATGAGGGAGCAGCCGTCAGGCGGGTTCAGCGCCGGCCGATACATGCCTGCCACACTGGAGGACACCTACCATGCCGTAAGGTGCCTGAATCTTCTGGGCCATTACAAAACCGGGGATACATACAGGTGGCGATACCCTGGCATGGTGCCGATTGACGCGCACCGGGAATTTCTTGAAGCCCGGCTCCGTCAGGACTGGAACCATTCACGGCGGCTGTTTCATATCCTGTTTTGCCTGACAGCCATTGAGTCTCTCACCCATGGAAACACCAGTCCCGTTTATTCTCCTCAATCTGTCATGGAATTTCTCATGGCAAGAATCCGAACCATGCCTGTGCTTGACGAGTGCTTTTACGCTATCCGTACATGCCATTTGCTGAATAATGAAACTGCCATGGCACTTGACAA
>WFRQ01000051.1 GCA_015486425.1 Deltaproteobacteria bacterium
AAGTCTTGAAGATATAGCCTCCACTGCCTTCAGGCCAATGAACATCATGGTTACAGTGCATGAAGATGGATGGTTCAGGGAAAGGTTCACGGAAACCCGTATTGCCCTTGGAAGACATGAGCATGAGATTTCCCATTCAAGAGGGCTTATCACCAAGGACGAGGTAAGGGCAGTGACCCTTCACAGGCTGAGACTCCCAGCAGTCGGCTGTTTCTGGGATATTGGCGCAGGAAGCGGCTCAATCTCCATTGAGGCTTCAGGGCTCTGTCCAGGGCTTGAAATCTACAGCATAGAGAAAAATCCGGAACAGCAGGAAAATATCAGAAAAAATATCAGAAAATTCGGATGTTGGAATATAAACCTTATAAATGCTCAAGCTCCTGAGGCACTATCTGGTCTCCCTTTGCCCCAGCGCGTCTTTGTTGGAGGAAGCGGCGGGCGCCTTGAGGATATTATCAGGTTCTGCTGTAAAAAACTTGCGGTAAATGGCCGCTTGGTGGTGAATGCCATACTTTCTCAGACTGCGCGCACAGCTCCTGTGTTAATGCATGAGGCAGGGCTTGATGTATCAGTGGTCAGGATATCTGTTGAAAGAAACCAGGGGCAGGAGTCAGGCAGAAAATTCAACCCCATTACAATTATTACCGGAATAAAATGAGAGAGATAGAAAACAGCAGCACCCTGTACCTTGTGGGCGTGGGGCCCGGTGACCCGGACCTCATGACCTACAGGGCGGTTCAGGTGCTTGAAACCGTGCCAGTAATTATTGCACCAAAGGGCTCAAGGAATGGAAAAAGCAGTGCGCTTACAACCGTAAGGGCCCAGGTGGAACTTGACGGCAAGGAGATAGTGGAGCTCCACTTCCCCATGAAGCGTATTTATGCGGCAAGGGGCAGGAACCAGGAACAGGAGGTAGTTGATGCATGGAACCTTGCCGCTGAGACAGTGCTTCAAAGGCTTGACAGGGGAGATGATGTGGCATTTCCCACCATAGGAGACCCTGCCATTTACTCCACAGCCTTTTACCTGCTGTCAACTATTGTGCACCACAGGCCGGGCATTGATGTCAAAATTGTGCCGGGCATCTCTGCCATGTCAGCGTGTTCTGCTGCCACAAGGCAGCCGCTTGGTCTTGGAGACGAGGTTATCACAGTGGTACCTGCGGCATTTGAAAGGGACGACCTCAAACAGATACTTGAAAAATCAGAGACCACTGTCCTTATGAAGGTGCACAGGAAGTTTGACGAGCTGGCATCCCTTATCGAAGAGACAGGGCTGTGTGAAAATGCCGTGCTGATAGAGAAGTGCGGCCTTCCCGGCCAGCATATCTATCACGACATAACCCAGGCAGCAGGCAGAAAACTTCACTATTTTTCAACCATGATTGTAAGCAGAAACCAGAGGACGCCCCATGGAAAATAAAAAAAACCAGCGCCAGGGCCCGGTTTACTTTGTGGGCGCAGGCCCCGGCGACCCCGAGCTTATAACCCTCAAGGGGAGCAGGCTTCTTCACAGTGCTGATGTTGTAATTTACGCAGGCAGCCTTGTGAATACTGCCCTGCTGCACGGAATCCGAGCCGAGCTGTTTGACTCTGCGGGCATGGACCTTGAGGCTATTATTGACGTTATTTCAACAGAATATTCCAGTGGCAGGCAGGTGGTCAGGCTGCATACAGGCGACCCGTGCCTTTACGGGGCCATTGGCGAACAGATGAGAAGGCTTGCGCAAATAGGCATCCCGTTCGAGGTGGTGCCGGGAGTAAGCTCGGCAATGGCTGCGGCTGCGGCCCTGAAGGTGGAGCTTACCGTGCCTGAGGTGACCCAGACGGTAATATTTACAAGACAGGCAGGCCGCACCCCGGTTCCTCCTGCAGAAAGCCTGAAAAACCTTGCTGCCCCACAGGCAAGCATGTGCATATTCTTAAGCATCTCTGCCATTGATACTGTTGTTTCAGAGCTGCTTGCAGGAGGATATCCTCCTGACACGCCTGTTGCGGTTGTTGAAAAGGCAAGCTGGCCTGAAGAAAGGATAATCCAGGGGAACCTTGATACAATAGGCGCCCTTGTAAAGGAGGCAGGCATCAGGAAAACCGCCATGATAATCGTGAGCAAAGGCCTTGGGAACCAGGATAATACCCGCTCCAGGCTCTATCACAAAAATTTTTCACATGAGTACAGAAAGGGAGCATGAAGAGTAACTACTCACCCTCCTCCAGGAGGAATAACGGAAAGACGCTTTTCACGCAACGTATCTGCTCACAGGGTGCCGCAGATGCAAGGCGGAGGGGGCGAAGGCGTACTCCCTGTACTTCGAGTCCCCGACAACGCAGCAGATGCGGTACCCTGTGAGTAGATACCATGAAGACATCCATCCTGTATCTTACAGAGGGAGGTGCCAGGCTTGCCTCGAGAATCAGCTCTGCTCTTAATGACTCCTGCATATTTGACTGCAGGGGAAAGCTCCAGGAAACTGTGAGCCGACAGTGGAGCCGCTCTGATGCGATAATCTTTATAATGGCAGCAGGCATAGTGGTGCGCACCATTGCACCTTACCTGAAGGACAAGTATGAGGACCCGGCAGTGGTGGTGTGTGACGAACAGGCACGCTTTGCCATCTCGCTCCTCTCCGGTCATGCAGGTGGGGCAAACAGCCTTGCCAGGCAGGTGGCGGAAATTATTAAAGGCACACCTGTAATTACCACGGCATCAGACGTTCTGGGCCGTACAGCGCTTGATCTGTGGGCCAGGGAACACGGCCTTGTTCCAGCAGATCGCAAGGCTCTGACAAGGGCAATGGGAAAGCTGGTAAACAACGGGAAACTCAGGGTTTGGAGCAGCCTGTCCCTGCCCAAACTTCCAGAAGACATGGAAATGCTCCATTCACCTGAAAAGGCCGACGTGATAATAACCTGCGGCCCTGCCCCTCAGCATGATGCAGCATCACAGGCAGCATCAGACACAGGCATGG
>WFRQ01000052.1 GCA_015486425.1 Deltaproteobacteria bacterium
CCCAATTTCATGAAAGTGGCCTCAATAACAGAAGCCGTCAAGGCACACAATGATTCCGGCGTTGATCCTCATATAGAGCATATCCTTGTCCATACAGGGCAACATTATGATGAGAAACTGTCACAGTGTTTTTTCCAGGAACTTGGCATCCCCGAACCGGATATTAACCTTGAAGTGGGTTCCGGGTCTCATGCCGAACAGACAGCCGAGATCATGAAACGTTTTGAGCCGGTTTTACTTGAAGAGCTGCCGGACGTGCTGATCGTTGTGGGAGATGTCAATTCCACTGTGGCATGTACACTTGTGGCATCCAAAATTATTTATTCCAACCAGACAGGAAATGGGAGGATACGCCCGGTCATTGTGCATGTAGAGGCAGGGCTCAGATCCTTTGACAGGAATATGCCTGAGGAAATCAACAGGATACTGACAGACGCCTTGAGTGATATACTGTTCCTGACAGAAGAAGATGCTGTGAAAAACTTGACTTCTGAAGGAGTGGCCAGAGAAAAGATGGTGATGGCGGGAAATGTGATGATTGATACGCTTATGCGCCACCTCTCCATTGCAAAAAAGAGTGACGTTCGCAATCGGTTCTCAATTCCGTCGTCATATGCGTTGGTTACCATGCATCGTCCCAGTAATGTGGATACCCTTGAGGCGCTGAAACCATTAATCAAATGCCTTGTTGAAATTTCAAAATCCATCCCCCTTGTTTTTCCTGTCCATCCAAGAACCAGAAACGCCCTTGAGCGTTTTCAACTGTTACCAGCCCTTGAGCAAAATTCGGAAATTCAGCTCCTTGACCCTTTGCCATATCTTGATTTCCTGAATCTTATTTCTTCTGCAACCATTGTACTAACTGATTCCGGAGGCATACAGGAGGAGACCACTGCGCTGCATGTCCCATGCATCACCATGAGGGAGAATACCGAAAGACCTGTTACCGTTACTCTGGGTACAAATTATCTCACAGGTACGGATCCTTCCAGAATTTTCTCCACAGCTCATAAAATACTGTCAGGCCAGGGCAAAAAGGGTGAGACACCTCCATACTGGGACGGCAAGGCAGGTGAAAGGATTGTTAAAGAGCTGATTGAACGACTCGTTGCCTGAATTTTTATGAACCGCCCGCTTCGCTCAAGACGCAAAGAACGCCAAGTAAGTGATAGCTTCCCTGTCGGTCCACCCAGACAGGGAAAAACCAAAACCCTTTGCGTCTTTCGCGTTCTTAGCGGTTCAGCTTTTGTTTTTTAAACTTTGAGCTTTCAGCCTTGAGCATTGAGCTTCTTATGGAGTTTTCTAAAGATCAGAAAATAGAATTGTGCAAGAATTTGTTTTGGGACAGAAATATAGAACCTGATTATGTCTTAAAATTGCTTGAGGGGGGATCCGAGCATTATCCAGGGGATAAAATCAATCTTTATGTGAGGTTATTGACAACTTATGATTGGTATACGCTTTTAAAGTTAATACCAGTAGATCGGTTAAAAAGAGAAGTCCTGGCTGAAAGAGTAGTGAATCGTTTATTTCCTCCTGCCTTGAGGGAAAGATATCAATATGCCCGAAGAGTATTATCAAGATAGGTTATATCCTCTTCAGGACCGGGTATTGCAGTTGATGCAGGACATTAATTCTCCTTTTTACCTGACGGGCGGCACTGCCCTTTCAAGATGTTACCTTGGACACAGATATTCTGATGATCTTGATTTCTTTTTAAATGCAGATCCCCATTTTCAATCTTGTTGCCGTATTGTTATAGATAATTTAAGCCAGATCCCCGGATGGCAAATACAATTCGGTGCTACAGCCGAGTCATTTGTAAGACTGTTCCTGAAATCTGAAACTCTTTTTCTTAAAATTGATTTTGTGAATGACATTAAATTCCGGTATGGAGACATTGAAGAGTGCTCCATCTATAATCGGGTGGATAACTGGCGTAATATTCTGTCCAATAAACTGTGCAGTCTGAGCCGCCGAGACGTGAAAGACATTGTCGACATCTTGTTTCTTTCCATGCAATACAGGTTTCCATGGGAAGAGGTTGTAGCAGAGGCCAAACAAAAAGATTTATGGGTAGATGCTTTGGAGATTTGTAAGATAATAAAAGAGTTGCCTGTGGAATCGTTCAGGGATGTTAAATGGATGTCTAAGCAAAAAGTTGATTTCGAGAAAATTTCTCTGGCAATTGATCAATTACATGACGATATTTTCTGGGGAAAAGATAATTCGTTACAGGGAAGAGATATTTTCTCCAATAATGTTTTTTGATGGTGGAGGAAAATATAGCGCCTTCGCGGTTCAGATTTTTTATTTAAACTTTGAGCCTTCAGCCTTGAGCTTTGAGCTTCTTCACCGCCCGCTGCGCTCAAGACGCCAAGAACGCCAAGAAAAAACCTAACGCGGAGTAAGTGATTCCTTCCCTGTCGGTTACCCCGACAGGGAAAGCAAAATAACCTTTGCGTCCATCGCGTTCTTAGCGGTTCAATTTTTGTTGTCTGAGTTTTCAGCCTTGAGCTTTAAGCTTTTTCCTTTGCGGTTCAGTTTTTATTTCATCGGGAGTATTGTATGATCTACAGATTGTCATTGATCTTGGTTTTTGTTTTGTTTGTTGTGGTTGCATGTACTACCAATGAAGAAAAAACTGTTTATGAGGTAAAACAAGTGAAAACCTTAGACTTATCCAGATATCCAGATAGTCCCCCTGATCATCCATTAAACCTCTTATTTATCCACCATTCATGTGGAGGTCAATTGATGGCAGACAAAGGCCCGTCTGTTGGTGAAAACTGCATTTACAAGACCCACCCTAATGGCGGTGGGCTGCGCAGGCTTCTTGAAGAGAATAATTACAAGGTCCACGAAGCATCCTATCATTCTATCATCGGCGACAAGACCGACCTCCTGGACTGGCCACCCAAGTTCAGGGATCACATGGATCGCATTCTTAAGACAAAGAACCAGGATGAACTTCTGCCTGATGATGAAAAAAATCAAGTGATAATGTTCAAATCCTGTTTTCCAAATAATAATTTTTCTGATGACGCATCAGTAAAGCAGGCACAGGACGCCTATAAAAGTCTGCTGACGATTTTTCAGAAATATCCTGATACCCTTTTCGTGGCTGTTACCGCTCCACCTTTGGTTCCCCCTTATGAGACATCTAATCCTTTTAAGGCTTTTATAAAGAAATTGCTGGGCAGGTATAAAGATGTCCCTGCCATTGGTAAGAGGGCCCGCTATTTCAATAACTGGTTGAAGGATATAGAATCCGGCTGGCTGAGTAATTATGCTATGAAAAATGTGGTGGTCTTCGATTACTATGATATCCTTACTAAAAATGGAAAGTCTAACTGGGCTGAGTATGGTTCTCAGCATGGGCAGGATAGCCATCCCAATAGTGAAGGGAATAGCAAGGCGGCTGAAGAGTTCGTGCCTTTTTTGAACAGATCTGTGCATCGGGCTTTTGTGTCGTAGTGGATGCAACCTTTCAGCCAGCCTTGAGCTTTGAGCCTTGAGCTTCTTTCTTTGCGTCCTTCGCGTGCTTAGGGGCTGTCCAAAAATAACTTACCGATTTCGCATCTCATCTTCAGGCCATCCTGAGCTGAACTTCAATCACAAAATCCTCAACGTAGCCCGGCTACGCCTGCGGTTTTGTTCAATCAGTTCAACTCAATCTGACCCAAATCTGAGCGCGCCATCATCCAACTTATTTTTGGACAGCCCCTTAGAGCTCCGGACAACGAAGCAGATGCGGTACCCCCTGAGCAGATACGATAATTACCAGTTTTAATTTCCAGGTCAACCCCACAGGAATTATGACAGTCTGTTCAGCAAGGCATCAAGACTCCGCATAACCTGAGCCGGGGTTATTTCCTTCATGCATCTGATTTCATCCGTACATTTTCTCTGAAAACACGGGCTGCATGAATATCCCCTGCTGACTACCTGTGCCCCTGGGCTGAATGGCCCTGTACGGTTGGGCGCTGTGGGGCCAAAAAGCGCTACAACCGGGGTCCCTGCCGCAGCCGCAAGGTGCATGGGGCCCGTGTCCGTAGTAATCACGGCGGTTATCATGGTAAAAAGTGCCGCCAGGGTTTTAAGATCAGTTGCACCTGTAAGGTCAGCAACAGGGCCTGACGACAGACTGCTTATTTCAGCGGCAAGTCCCCTGTCACCTGGCCCGCCGAGTATGGCTGGTATAAATCCTGTTTCACTGCGGATAAGGTCTGCGGTGGCTGCAAAACCCTCATTGGTCCAGTGCTTGGTCTCCCAGCGGGTACCTGGGATAAGCCCGATAATCCTTCCTGGCTCCAGGCCATGATATTCAATGAGCTGCCCAGCCTTATTCATCTCTGTTTTGCCGATCCCAAGCGGAAACCTGGGCTCTCTTTCCCTGTCAGCACCAACATGGTGGGCAACGCGCATGTATCGCAGCACCGCGTGTTCGTCAGGATCATACGGCGGGAGTTTTTCGTTAAGGAACAGCGAGCTTCCCTCACGTCCTGATGCAAAACCGATTTTCCGTCTGCCGCGCGAAAGCCATGTCAGGACACCGCTTTTTAACAGGCCCTGAAGGTCAACAATAATGTCATATCTATCACGCCTGAGCTCTTTCAGAAACGCCCTTCCCTCTTTCCCCAGGCTGTGCCAGCGAAATGGCGAGGCACAAAGCTCTCCAAACCTGCGCCTTGGATAGGTTATTACACGCCCAAGCATGGGATGCCCATTTAACAGGGTTGCCTCTGCCTCTCCTGCCAGCCAGTCAATCTGAGCTTTGGGATAGCGATGCTTAATGGCGTCCAGCACACACAGAGACTGAACTACATCTCCTATTGCGCTGAGTTTGATGATAAGTATCTTCAAGATCAGTCACTTCCAGCACGCTTTGAGCAAATCCACTTTGCGGCATCCAGCAGGTTGTCTGCCACATGGTCCAGGCGGGAGATCAGCCCGGATTCCATGCGGCAAAGCTCATCAGTTCCATGACCGGTTTTTACAAGCACTGCACGCATACCGCAGTTCCAGGCAAGTTTCATGTCGCTGAGCGTATCCCCGACCATGAACGATGCCGACATATCAAGACCATACTCTCTACAGGCCTGCTCAACCATGCCAGGAGCGGGTTTGCGGCAGGAACAGTCCATGCGGTACTTTCCATGCCCGGCTGAGGGATGATGCGGACAGTAATACCAGGCATCCACAATGGCTCCTTTATCTTCAAGCATCTGCGCCAGGGTGCTGTTAATGTTATTCACTCTTTCCTCATCAAAAAAACCCCTTGCCACCCCTGACTGATTAGTTACTACGATAATACGAAATCCCGCGTCCCTAAGCATCTTGATTCCCTGGCTTGCGCCGGATATTAGCTCTAACTGCTCAGGCTCTGAAAGGTACTCAACCTGCCGGTTGACAGTCCCGTCCCTGTCCAAGAATACCGCAGGAAGCAAACCTGTATTATTTTTTTTTATAGACAAAGAATCAAGCATTATCTGTCAGCAAAAGGTAACTTCTCAATAAATCCGTGCAAATTCTCATTAACAAGACCATTCACTTCAGTTACATAATTCGCAAATCATTATAGTCCATGGATTGCAGAAAGAGGAAGACCTGTAAAAGATACTAAAATATTCCATGAAAATTGACAGATTGTATCAGTTTCC
>WFRQ01000053.1 GCA_015486425.1 Deltaproteobacteria bacterium
AGATTCAAGGACCTTAACCGGCCTCTCAAACCCGAGATAAAAGACCACCGGAGCCATGTTCTTGTTGAGGGCCACCTGGGATGACTGGACACTGCCCATGACCTGTCTGGCCTGAATAAGAAAAGGACGGTAGGCACGATATTTTTCCAGGATATTCTGCTGACAGCAGTAGAACCCGAAAGTCAGCACACATGTGGAAACCACCACAGCAGCAAATGAGCGGTTATAATCCACCATCTCCTTCACTCTGGAATTGCACCCTGGTAATCCATTGAACCATATAAGCAGCATCAGTAACAGAGACAACACGCCGGTAATAAAAAACGCGACGACAAGGCCTTCAGGAGGCACAATGTGCGTAAATCTCGTGACAACAGGGGATATAACCGGGGCAAGTATCTCTATGGCCGAGAGGAACAGCAGGAGGAAAAACTGGAAGGTCAAGGCCAGCCTGACCCACTGTTTCCGGCCATCTCCTGCCAGGAAATTACCAGCAGCAAGGGCGCCGAACGGCATTATTGGAAGTATGTAGTAACTGCGTCTTGAATCAGACAGGGTATATATAAGAAAAATTATTACCAGGGCCTCAAGCAGCCACTTGTGAAAAATATCCGTCTTTCTGTATGTGCGAATGGCATCAGACAGGGCAACAATGAAAAGCGGGGCCCAGGGCAGAAAGAGCATGGGCACATAGTAGAGATATACGTAAAATGGCTCCTGGTGGTCAAAGGCGCTGAAAAAACGCAGGATGTTTTCCCTGAACACAAGATAAAGCCCACTCTCGCCGTAGTTTTCTGCAGTCATTGCTGCATAAATAAACGGAGCGAGGTAAACCGCAACGCCTGTGCAAATGGCCGCGAAGTGGGAGAGGGAGAGATATTTTTTCCAGCGCCCTTCCCGGAGCACATCAGGGAAACAGATTATGCCCGGAAGCACTGCTGCCGGAAGCCCCTTGAAGTGAGCGCCTGCCGCGCATATCAGGTAAAAAACCGCGTAGGATACAAAACCGGGCCTCTCCCTTCGGTGCCAGTACCACAGCACTGCAAGCAGGATAAATGCCACGTTTTCAATATCCGCGCAGGCTGTGCGGGACCAGAACAGAAAACCATAGGATGTAAGTAAAATCCATGCCGCAAACAGCCCTGCCCGCCTTGAAAACAGTTTTGTTCCAAGGGAAATCACAGCCCACAGCGTGATAAGCCCGGAAAGCGCCCCTGGGAACCTTGCGGTAAATTCATTAAGGCTCCCGGTAATCCATGAAGTGGCTACAATCACCCAGTATGTAAAGAGCGGCTTGTCAAAATATGGCTCCCAATTAATGGTGGGGTGGAAATAGTCCCCTGAAAGCATCATCTCCCTTGCAATCTCAGCCCAGCGTCCCTCCGAGCCCCAGAGGGAACGGTAACCAAGGGTAAAGAATAGCAGAACCACGGCAGCGACCCAGAAAAGAACCGGCCAGGGCGCGCAGAGCAGCTTTTCTCGCAGCCTGACCCTGCCATTTTCAGCGGACATTTCAGCCATTTTCATCCCCGTGCTTCCGTATATATATTGATTCCACAGGCGCTGGATCCACATGCATTGAATCAAAAACTTCCATGAGCTGATCAATATGATGCTCCCATGTACAGGGGGCGGAAACAGCGGCAAGCTCCCTGCCAAGGGCCACACGCTCATCTGTTGACATTGCAAAAAAACGGCTCAACGCCCCTGACAGGGCTTCTGCATCTGCACTTTCAACCACGAGCCAGGGGGCGGCCTTGGCTATAATCTCACCTGAGCCGTTAAATCTCGTTGTTATCACCGGAACACCGGAGGCTGCGGCCTCAAGGCATGTATTGGCAAAGGGATCATAGCGCGTAGGCAGCACAAACAGGTCTGATGCCTGGTAAAGTGGCGCCATGTCCTCTACGTAACCCCTTAAAATAATACGCTCCTCAATGCCGGCCCTGAAGGCTTCATCCTCAAGATGGCCAAGAGAGTCAGGGCCTGCGGCTATAAGGTAAAATTTGTGCTCTGCGGCAAAATCACCAAGGGCCTGAATCAGGGGGCCAAGTCCCTTTCTGTCAAGATTTGTTCCGGCCCACAGAACAAGTTTGGAATCTTCAGGAAGGCCAAGCTCTGCCCTCAGGGCCTTCTTTTTCCCCTGCTCCACAGGATAAAACCGGGCAGGGTCAAAACCATTATAAATCGTGGTTATCCTGTCCTCGCTGATGCTGTAATAATGTCTGACCTGTTCTGCCACCATCCTGGAGTTGGTAAGCACCATGCGGGCATTTGAGATTGATTTCCGCTCTATTGAGAGAAGAGAGCCGTGCCTGGGCATAAAACGCCTGAACATTGAGAACATGCCTCGGGGGTATCCCAGGTCAAGCCATGCTGCATGAAGCGGATCTGAAATACGAAGTACATCTGCGGCCATAACCCGCGAAAGGCCGTAAACCAGATCAAACCTCTCTTTGAAAAGCACCTGCTGGACTGACATGAAAAAGCTCATGTTTTTCATAAGGCTGCCCCTTCCTGACATGGCAGCCCTGATGAATTTCACACGAGAGCCTGCCTGGGCCCGTACTGCAGGCTCCATGCTGTCAGCTATTACAGTGACATGGTGGCCCCTGGCTGAAAGGCCATGCACCACCCCTGCACAGTACCGCTCTGCCCCGCCCGAGCTGAATCCGCACTCCCTTCTTATGACTGCAATATTCATGGTCTGACCTGATTCCCTATGGGAGCAGTCCCTGTTTACCCCGCCTTTTCCATTATTGCGGAGGCTGTGTGGCTTTTTGAGACTTGTTCTGCGAGAAAACCTGCATGGAACGTTGGTGACACCTCATGACAGTTTCAGAACCAGTCTCAAAAAGTTACATAGCCGCAGCACGTTATGATATTGGGACAAACGGGGAATGCTCCCTTCCTCATTGATATTCAGTATTCCCTCACTGCCTCTGCAAGCCCCGGCGCCATGAATATGGCATTAGAGGCATGAGGAATGGTATCACTGCTTATGACAGATTCCACGCCTGAGTCAGCAAGCAGTTCTTCAGCGC
>WFRQ01000054.1 GCA_015486425.1 Deltaproteobacteria bacterium
ATCATGAACATTCACAAGCTGCCCCTTGGCCAGCACGTCTGTACCTTCCGGAACCTCCACCACGCAGTCTGACACGGCTATCTTCATGAGTCTGCTTCCAGGGTCGCACGGACTAACAGAAAACCGTCCGTCTGTTTCCAGGCCCTTCTTTGCAAAGCAGAACTGTGTCCATTCACGCCTGCCCCTGATCTCTTCTGTAAGCCTTGCCTTAAATACAGGTCGAAAGAGGTTACTGCGACCGGAAATTTTAAGCACCCCGGGCAGGGCCAGCAGCATGAAAGCGAGGTAGTTGGAAGGAGGCCCTCCAGGAAGGTTGAATATAATCTTCCCTTTGCACCTTCCAAGACATACCCCCTTTCCCGGCCCCATCTTCACCCTCTGAAACAGATATTCTGTTCCTATCTCCTCCATAACAGGCAGCACCAGGTCCCTGTCACCTGCAAGCAGGCCTCCGCTTGTGATAATTATATCAAATCCTGCAAGCAGGTCAGATATCATGGCCTTGAGGCTGCGGTAGTCATCCCTTACCAGAAAAATTTCCGCACTGATGCCGTATGCCTTGAGCCATGCCTGGGTTACATACTGGTTGCTTTGAAATATCTGACCAGAGGCAAGAGATGTTCCCTGCCTCACGATCTCGCTTCCGGTTGCAACAAGTGCCACCTGCGGCAGGGTATAAACCGGAACACTGTTAACACCCGAGGCTGCGAGAAGACCTGTAAGGGCTGGAGTTATAAGCTGTCCTTCATCTATCAGACACTGACCGGCTCTTATCTCTCCACCCCTGTCAAGGATATTTTTCCCCGCCCCGGCATCGGCAAAAGCTGTGACCCTCTGCCCGTCAGCATGCTCATGAGCAAACTCCGAAGCAAGAACTGATGTCGCGCCTTTGGGGATAGAGGCCCCGGTCATAATTCTTGCGGCCTCACCATGTTTAATGGTAATAGAATGTGCGTCACCGGCAAGGAGAGTGCCTGTTATTTTCAGCTCTACAGGAGACTGTCTTGAGGCGTGACGGATATCGTCTGACACCACCGCATATCCATCCTTAAGGGATGAACCGGCTGAAGGAGAATCAAGGGAGGCGGAAACACGGCGTGCTGCTGTGCGCCCGGCAAGACTGGAAAGCATCACATTTTCCACTCCCATGGGTTCCAGATTTTTTATAAATTCCCTGGCTCTGCCAAAGGATATCTGATGTTCCGGCATAAAAAACTCCTGACGGCATAAGACTGTACTGCCGATAACAAAATCAGGGGGCAGACGAAAAAGCTCCCGTTTACAGACAGGTTCCATTACGGCTGCACGCCGGTGGAATCAGCAAAAGAAAGGAAAACCGAGGACTTATACATGGCTATAGCTGCCAACAGAGACTGGCTTGCAGACCGTCGGGACCTGTATGTACGTAACATAGTAAAAGATTTTTTCCAGTCCTATGATTTTTTTCTGAATTTCAAATCAAAATTTCAAGACCAGGGACTGAGTTATGAAGGCATGGATCAATGGGTGGGAACACAGGGAAACCGCGGCACCCTATGGCAGCTCAAGGACCTGAGCCATGACCTGTGGCAGAACTCAGACCCTGACAAAAATCCGGACACGCTGATGTTTGACTGGATGATCGGCACTCTGTTCCACGAGGCAATGAAGCTCAAGGAAAACCTATATGTGCTGGTGAACTACCGCCCTGTATGGGATACCATTGACTCCTCACAATCAGACAGATCAGATGCCCATGACAAATACCCGTCGTTTTTCCAGGAAATTACTGAAGAAATAAATCGCGGCATCAAACGCATCCAGTGCCTTTACCACAAGTGCATAAAGACCCTTCAGGTTATCATCACCAGGGAAAAAGACAATGCCCTGCTGGTACGCTACATCCTGGACTCTAAACGTGAAGCCCCGGAATTATGGACAATGAAAGACGGGCTGGGCACTCTGCTTGAGAAACTCTTTCCGGACGGTATTCACGAGGCCTACCTCATAGCAGGCGAAAGTTATCTTGAAGGAAGCTGGTACACAGAGGCTAAAATCGCATTTGAACAGGCCCTGCAGATCAACCCTGAGTGCAGGGAGGCAAAATCAGCCCTTCGCATCCTGGAAAAACGACTGAATGAAATATCCGTACTTCTTGAAAGGGAGTACACCCTGCAGCAGAATAACCATCAGCACTGAACAAAAGCCACGGCTGCATATCACATCAGCAGTACCATTAACCCTGTTGCCTTCCTTAGGGGCTGTCCAATAATAAGTTGGATGATGGCGCGCTCAGATTTGGGTCAGGCTGAGTTGAACTGATTGAGCAAAACCGCAGGCGTAGCCGGGCTACGTTGAGGTTTTTGTGATTGAAGTTCAGCTCAGGATGGCCTGAAGATGAGATGCGAAATCGGCAAGTTATTTTTGGACAGTCCCTTAGGCATACAAAAAAGGCCCCTGCACACTTCATGCGTGCAGAGGCCTGTAATCAGTTGTCAATCCTGATAGGTGGGCAGGCTACATCATTGCCCCTGTAGGCATTCCGCCCATTCCACCCATGCCGCCGCCAGGCATTCCCATATCTTCTTCCTTCTTGGGTGCCTCGGCAATCATGGCCTCTGTGGTGAGAAGCAGGCCGGATACGCTGGCTGCATTCTGCAGAGCGCTTCTGGTGACCTTTGTAGGATCAATAATACCTGCGTCAAGGAGGTCTTCATAAACACCCTTGGCAGCATTGAATCCTTCAC
>WFRQ01000055.1 GCA_015486425.1 Deltaproteobacteria bacterium
GACAACTACATTCGGGGATGACGATCTGAACTGCCTGCAACTCCGTCATTCCGGCAGGTTGCGCTCGTTCCCAAACTCCAGTTTGGGAACGCATACCCGGAAGCTCCAGCTTCCAGACAAGGGCAGGTAATGCCGCACAGCCGGTATTAAAAGGAATGAAGCAGGAGCTTCTGTCAATTAGGTACCCAAACAGGAGTTTGGGCACCAGCACGAAACTTGTCAACACTTATTGAGAAGTTACGAATTCGGAACCGGTTGCAACTGGGAGCGTCAAAGCTCCATGCAAAAAGAGCTGGTCTCAGCAGCAAGTGCTACTATGATTTGTCTAAAGGCTGTCCAGCCATTGTCACATCAGAGACGTTGAGCATCCTCTATATGATAGCCTTGAATTCAATTTTCTCATTCCCAAAAGTTGTTTCAATTACTTTGTGTATACCATGCCCCGGATTTGGCTCTCGCAGTACTTTTACGAGCTGATATTTTGATAGTATCTTCAGGTCATTATTTAGACTCACTGGAGTACGATTCATTGCTGCCATAAGCTCAGAATAGGTCACTTTTCTTTTTTTTCTTAAAAATCTGACCAATTTTGTTCGTTCAGGCTTCAAAATAGCCATTAAATCAGATGGTTCAACCCATATGGTATTTTTGGGCGTCAATTTATGTCCATCATCAATTTCTTTGGCTGTTTCTTTTGCTGATCCAAAGAAATCTTTGATATTCCCGGCTTTTAGTTCAACGGTCATTTTATAAACTCCTTGATTTTTCTTTCAAAACGCTCGACAAGGTCTTGATAGCTCGTAAAATCATCCACCTCTGATATCTCACCGAAATAATGTTTATGGTGAAAATTATGTGCATTATCGTATCCAAGCACTCTTCCGTTATCACCGGAAAATATCATATTGTTGATGTAGGCTAAGCTATACTTTACGACCTTACCTCGCTGATTCTCCCATGCCTCAATCTTAATAATTCCGCCACCCCTCTTGGGATTTATTGGAAATTGTTCTGAAACGACCTTTCTAAATTTTGTCTTATCTCTTCTTCTGCCACCCATGAATATAAAATATCAGGATTGAATTTTAATGTAAAGCTGTAAGGCTGCACCACATAGTTGACTATGATGGGAATTCGTCTGAGCCGGAACTGCTGGAAAAACCCGTGCTCTGGCTTGCCTTCACCCCGCATACCGTTGGCCCCGCTGATATCTTTCGCACAGAACAGGTGGCCATCTGGCTTGCAAAGCAGGGCGCTGCCCGGGCAGAAAGGTGAAACCATGTGGCCATGGGTCATTTCTGTTTTGTAACTGCTCACCCCCCTCCAAGATGAATTCCCATAACGGAAAATCGCTTTTCACACAACATTTTTTCCTTACACGTATCTGCTCACAGGGTGCTGCAGATACAAGGCGGAGGACGCGCAGATGTGCTTCCTTGTACTTCAAGCGTCTGACAACGCCGTAGATGCGGTACCCTGTGAGCAGATACTTTTTCTTTTCAGTTTTTTCTCTAAAATCCCGATGACAATTGTGGCGGCAGGGAAGGTTTCTGACCGCCGGTACAAACTGAATCGAGCTATTATTGGATTTACTGCATGTCTGCATAACAGAATTTTCTCAAAGCATGTGCGACATGCGGGGATACGATCAGGAGGAACTGAAATGAAATTTTCCATTTTAAAAACTTTTGTGGCATGCGCTGTATTGTTTTCTTTTGTCATTATAATTCCAGCGGTTGTGTGCATGGCAGACTGCAAGTCTGTAAGCAGAGAGCAGGCTGAGGAAACAGCGAGGTACATTGCAGACGTGATTGTGGCAGGCAGGGGCATAGTTGCCTCCAACCAGGGGATTATCAATGACCCTCAAAAGGGAGACAAGGGCTTTACGCCTGAGAAGGTGGCTGAACAGATAAGAGCAAAGTTCAAGGAGATGACCGGGACTGATGTCAGCAGCCTTCCTCCAGATATACGGGCAGTTGTGGATCAGGTCATAAATGCCGCCATGATGAGTGTCAAGATGAACCAGAAGCGAATTAATGAAAAGGGCAGGGGGTACAAGGGATATATTCCTGCTGTTTTCGGCAGGGAGACCGGCCAGATTCTCAAGGGCCGTTGCAATATTTTTATCAAGCAGACAACATTCAAGTACCGCAATGCATATAATCAGCCCGATGCGTTTGAAAAAAAGGTGCTGAAGAAGTTTGAAGAGCCGGGTTATCCCAAAGGCAGGGGAGTCGGTGAGTTTGTTGACAATGATTATCGTTATTTGCAGCCCATTTATATAAAGAAGGCATGTCTCAAGTGCCATGGCGAGCCAAAGGGAAGCATTGACCCGGCAGGGAGAAAGCGTGAGGGTTACAAGGTTGGTGATCTGCGTGGAGCAATAAGTGTCAAATTTCCTGTGAAATAGGTGGAGATATTACACCCTCCTAATTTGAGCGATTGTTCGGATTTGCTGCATATCCGCGAAAGAGGAATTCCCATTATAGTCAGCTCAATTTAGCAATTGAAGCTGTTTCTGTTTAAGCCCCCTGCAGTGAGAAAAGATGAAAAAGTGCACTCTGATAACCGGAATATCCATCAAATATAAAATTATAGTCCCTGTGGTAATCATGCTTCTTCTCTCTTCGGCTGCAGCCGCGCTGATTGTCTATCACAGCATCAGCTCAGCCGATGAGCAAGAGGTGCAGCGCGAGATGAAAGGCCTCTATACAGGAATATTCCAGCGAATATCCGAGGCTGAGACTGCCGCAGGCATGATTGCTGAAAATCTTGCCAGTAACAATGACGTACAGTTCAGTGTGGCACTTCAGGATGCCGGGCTGCTTGAACAGAACACAAGGCCTCTTATCAGGAGCCTTGAGCAGGGTTCCTTTCTGCAGGGATACTTTGATTTCACCAATGCGCAGGGCACTGTGATATATGCAAGTAATGCTGAGTGGCTGAAGGGGAAAAAACTTGCGGATTACAGGCCGTTGCTTCGCAGGGTAATGCAGGAACAGAAAAAGGCATCAGGGCTTGAGATGGGTCCTGATGGCCTGTATGTAAGGTCAATAGCGCCGGTAATTTATAATGGTGAGTTCGCAGGGGCAGTGGAGTTCAACTGTTCCCTTAAAAGTATTTTTTCCAAAATCAGGGGAGGCGCTGAAAATGTCAATATCGGCATTATGCTTCCTGCTGATATGGCATCCGGACTTCATTCTTCGGAAGGTTTTTTGCCAGTTGGAAATATGCGTCTTGCCTGTTATACAGACGCCGCTCCTTTCAGGCTCCTCAGCGCCATTCATGGCGTATCTGACGGGCCTCAGCGTGTAAGAAAAGGCAACATCATATTCAGCCTCTTCCCCATGAAGCTTGCTGCAAATTCTCACAGTGTTACTGGTGTACTGGCCTATGACAGCACGGTTAGATCAGAGGCTGTGATGGGGGCCATGAAAAAGCTGGGCCTTTCCCTTGGTATAAGCACAATGCTGGTGGCCCTGCTGATGGCTCTTTTTCTCTCAAGGATTATTGCACCACTGCAGCATGTGGTGTCAGGCATGAAGTCCCTTTCAAGAGGGCAGTTTACAAGCGTTGCGCCCAGGGTTTCATGTGATGAATTTGGAGAGCTTGCAAGGCTCAATAATAATATTCTTTTCAGTTTCGGCCGCTTAGTGAGCACGCTGCAGGATGATGCCCGGAATCTGACGCATGCCGCAGGTTATATAAAATCATCAGGCAGGCAGTTCCAGGAGGGAATTGTATCTCTTGACAGCGAATCTGACATCCTGGCCGCAAAGGCTGCTTCTGTTTCTGAAACACTTCAGCAGACATCCCGTTCAATGGAGGACCTTGCTGCAGCAAGCACGGAGATAGCCGGCAGTGTGGCAACCAGCGCGGCAAGCGCGGGCGAGGCCCTTGAGATGTCACTTAATGCCAACAGTGTAATAGACAGTCTCGGAGAGAGTTCCCAGAAGATAGGAGAGATTGTAAAGGTTATAAACGCAGTGGCTGAACAGACCAATCTGCTGGCCCTGAATGCCACCATTGAGGCAGCAAGGGCAGGCGAGGCAGGCAAGGGTTTTGCCGTGGTTGCAGGTGAGGTCAAGGAGCTTGCCCGTCAGACAGGCCGGGCCACTGATGAAATAGCACAGATGGTAAGGGCCATTCAGGCTGATACAGCCAGGGCTGTTGAGGTGGTGGAGGAAATCGGTGTGAAGATCAGCGCTGTTACCGATATGACCAACACCATAGCAAGCGCAACCGAGGAACAGACCGCAACCATTTCCGAGATCAGCGGTACCCTTGAGTCTGGAATGCAGGAGGTGGTGAATCTTGCAGATCTGGCAGAGACCCTGAAAAATGAAACCGTCAGGTTTTCTGAAAGTGTGGTCAGCGCCACCAATTCTCAGGAGGCTATAGTTGAGCTGGCTGATGAACTGCAGACAGTGGCGCGGTATTTCAATGTATCACCTGATGCTGTTAAAACCGCAGGGCATGATGCTGATGACAAGGTCAGGCTCATGAGCGCCACTTTAAAGCATTTTCGGTGGAAGCAGGCACTTACGCTGGCTATTCTCGAGGGGCGGCCGGTTTCCATTGAAATTGATCCGGACAGATGTGATCTGGGAAGGTTTGTAAGGTCAAGGCTTGAGGTGGCCCCTTCCCGTGAACGTGACATCATGGAGCAGATTGCAGGTAAACACCACAGGCTCCATGAGCTGGGTCATGCTGTCCTGGATCATCTCGAGGCTGGCAGGCAGGAAGAGGCCCGCAGGCTGTTCAAACATGAGCTGGCGCCGCTGTTTCAGGATATGCTGGAGCTCCTTGACCTTGCCAAACAGCTTACAATGGGCAGAGCCGCAGCGGCCTGAGCTGCGGTTTTCTCTCGAACCTCGTTATACCATTCTATCCCGTATCCCATGCCCTGCGTGGGATATAGACATTTTGAGGCATAGACTCATGGTGGCGCGCTTCATCTATCAGGAGGGTGGATACTATTAATGAGCTGTCAATGGTCATCCCCTGCACCAGGTTTTCTCCCTTTGGGAGATAATCTCTTCAACTGCCGAATATCCTCGCCATGTGGATGACACCTTCTCGGCAAGCGCCTCCCAGTTCTTGGTTCTTTTCCCCTTGCCACGGATCCTGCCTGCCAACCTTGAAACCACCACCTCTTTCCTGATTTAGTTTATCTATCGAACTATCCTGTTCAGTTTCTCGTCAAGTTTTATCTCCTGGCCCATAGTTTCTTTGGTTCCTTTAATAAAAAGTCGCTACAGCCGCTTGGTTCAAAGCAAACAATCATGCCTTCTTTTGCTTTCAGCTTTCGTGCTGGTGCCCAAACTCCTGTTTGGGCACCCTGTGGGCTGAAGCTCCTGCTTCATTCCTTTTAATACCGGCTGGGTAGCATAACTGGCATTGCCTGGAAGCTGGAGCTTTCGATTGTACGTTCCCAAACTGGAGTTTGGGAACCAGCGGGTTAGGTCCTGCTTCAAATATACCCTTTGAGGTGTCACCCTGTATATCCTTTCCCTTACCTCCTCTAAACTCATTTTGGTCAAATTGTAATATTAGTGAAACATTTTTAACAACACCGTTACTGCGTTTTCATGTATACTGCAGAATAGGGA
>WFRQ01000056.1 GCA_015486425.1 Deltaproteobacteria bacterium
CCAAACTCCGGTTTGGGTACCCTCTGGTCTGAAGCTCCTGCTTCTTTCCTTATTGATACCGGAGGGGGGGCGATAACCTGTTTGCGTTTGGAAGCTGGAGCTTCCATTTGTACATTCCCAAACTGGAGTTTGGGAACAAGCGGAACAAAAAAGTCAAACAAAAACTTGACCCCTTTTTTGACCCTAAGCTCAGCCTCGTTGGCCTCGATCTTAGAAATGCAGCGCTCTGCTTCCTTTGTCCAAAGACGATCGATGTCCTCGTCTGCATACAGGTTGAGGCAATGTACCGCTTACCTCCTATCGCTTCCTTGCGCAGCGCAGGCGCTTGCGCCGCGTGTCAGACCCGACCGTTACCAGCCACGCCCTTGCGATTCGGATTGTCTTCCCCATGGTCGGGGTGACGGCTGCGTGATGCAGGCTGGGTTTGCCCGCCATGTCGGGCAAACAACAAAAAAAGCGGCCCTGAGGCCGCTTTTTTTTGCTGTTTGATAATGGCAAGTATCTTATTTCTTGTGAGAAGCCCTCATCTCAGCAGCAAGCTCCTTGATATGACCAAGGTCCTCGGTCATCATGGCCCAGCCGTACCAGTAGGCATAGTCCGGGTTTACATGGAAGAAACCCTGGTATGCACGCATACGGTGCTTCATGTACATCTGGAAAAGGACCTGCTCGATATATGCAGTTCCTCCGGGAAGCTCCTTGTAGCTTTCAGAACCCGCTGCACTGTTATAGTCTGTCCTCATGAAATAGAGGAAATCAGGATAGGCAAAGGGCTGGTCAGCACGCTTCTTGAGGATGCCGTCCTTATACAGGCCTGCAACAATCTCAATACCCTGTGCAAGAAGCCTGTCTGTCTTCTGGAGCATGGAATCACCCATGTCAAGCTGGCTCTTGGCATAACTTCTTGAGTGACACTTGCTGCATGTATCAAGCATCTTGTCACGTTCCTTCTGCCATGCCTCCTGAGTGAGCCTTGCCATGTCCACTGCCTTTACAGCCTCAAGACGTGCAGTGGGCTTTCCTGTCTCAGGGTTCAAAACGCCAAGGGCCTTTAGAATGGTTACACGGTCAGCAGCAGCCTGCTTGTCTGCAGGAAGCGGAAGCCTTACACCAAGGAAACCCCATGCGGTATGATTGTTGTGATCACCGCCCGGCATATGACAGTCCTGGCACTTGGGAGCCTGAGCATCCTTGGGAAGCTCGCCTGCCATCTTGGCAAAGTAACGGGTACCATGCTTTGAGCTGCTCCACATCTCCCACTGCGGGTGGTCATAGCCCATGTGACACTGCTGGCAGGCACGGGGGTCCAGAGCCTCCTTCTTGGAGAAACTATGCCTTGTATGACACTCGTCACATGAGTTGTTCTGATAGCGGTATCCTGCATCATGCTGAGCCTTCTTCTGGGCCTCGGTCTTGATACCCATATTATGACAGCCACCACATCCGCGTCCGCCTTCCATAAGCTCGTCAGGCTCTACGTGGGTAATGGGAAGGGCATTCAGTGAAGTCCAGCCAAACTGGTGCTTGCCCTTTTTAAACTGATTGAACTGCTCTTCATGACACTCGGCACATTTATTCTCGTCAGGCAGTTTAACCTTGTCAACGTCCTTGGCGCTGGTGTGCGCATCTCCGTGACAGACGTCACAGGTAATGTCATTCTCTGCGTGCTTGCTGACGCTCCAGTCCTTGACCTGACCGGGGCTTACCGTCTTGTGACACTCAATACACTTGTTGGCAGCCATGGCCATGCCTGCAAAGCATAAGCTGAACAGTGCAGCCATGAACAAAGTGGTGAATCTTGAAAAACTCTTCATAGTTTTCCCTCCTGATTTTAATGAATTTCCAAACGTAAATGCTTTAACACAATTTTTTACAAGCCCTGAAACTTATCAAATAAACCCGCGGATTATTCACCTCCTTTTACGATTTTTCCATTTGGACTTATGACATATTTCTGTATGGCAATATTTTTGCCCGATGCCTTCAAAGCCGAATCAAGGATACCCATCATGCTTGAGCAGCAGGGCACCTCCATAATTACACACGTAATGCTCTGGATATCCGCCTTAATGAATATATCAGTAAATTTCTTCACATAACCCTGCTGATCATCAAATTTGGGGCAGCCAAGCATGACTACCTTGCCACTTACAAGCCTCTGGTGAAAATCAGGGTATGCAACAGCGGCACAGTCGGCAGTCACCAGCAGGTGAGAGTTTTTAAGAAACGGCGCCTCTGGAGGAATCAGCCTTATCTGAATGGGCCAGTGCCCCAGCCTTGACATGCCGGGTTCATTTATCACAGGCTCATTTGCCTGGGCACATGAGATGGCGCCAAGATCCCTGACCTGGGCCGAAGGACATGTTGCTCCTGACGGGGCCTTGTTTTTCCCGGCAAGATACTCCTCCACAGCCTCCTCATCAAAATCCTCTGCCTTGCGCTCTATAATCTTCAAAGCTCCTGTAGGACAGTTGCCCAGGCAGGCTCCGAGACCATCACAGTACTTTTCCGCAACAAGTCTGGCCTTGCCATCTATGATTTCAATGGCTCCTTCTTCACACGCAGGAACACACTGGCCGCAACCGTCACACAATTCTTCATCTATCTCTATGATTTTTCTAAGAATTTTCATAAACCGCTCCTCTTGCATTAAATTTACATAATTTATCCTATTTTAGCAAGAGGCCCAGAGGAATTAATTGACATAAGTCATAAAACAACAACAAAAATACACCTCAATTTTCTGCTGCGTACCGCCTGCGAAACGTATTTTCATTGTGCGTTATACCCGCCCAGGGAATAACAGTTTATCCGAAAATAGCTCAAAGCTGAAAGCTCAAGGCTGAAAGTAAAAGAAGCGTAACTACTTACCCCCAGGATGAATTCCTGAAACGGAGATACGCTTTTCACGCAACGTATCCGCTCACAGGGTGTTGCAAATGCAAGACGGAGGAGGCCGAAGGCGTACTTCGAACCCCCGACAACGCCGCAGATGCTGTAGCCTGTGAGCAGATACCCCTCTTTAATGTTAATACGCAGAACAGTTACAAATGATTTACGGCATCATCCTGTTTTTTCGGCACAGCCCCTGAAGAGTCCATGGTTAGTCAATCCTGGTAATCTTGTTACCCTGCAGGCCGAGACCAGCCATTAACCCCTTTTGATTAAAGAAGAATGTATATACATCGGCCAGGGCCTTGGTAGTGGAAAGACTTCCGGACATACCATGGTCAACGACCACGACGGTTGGCCCTGTGCCAATCTCCCAGCCGTCACTCATGTCAAGGTATTCCAGTGATTTCTCTGTCATGAAAAACATGGCATAGCCAAAGGACTGCCCCCCTACCTGCAACCCGTAAGAACCGCCGATAGTTGAATAGTAACCGTTTATTCTTCCGTTCCTGAAAAGTACACCCTGACCATACTGTCCTCCCACGATGAAACCTGCCCGGTAAACCTTGGGAAATACCAGTATGGCAACGGCCTTCTGGGCCAGTTTTGCTGCAAGCGGTGAGTTGCGCAGAAGCTCATTGAGCGCCCGATAACTTTCCTGGCGTATCTCTCCCGTCGTTTTCCCTGAAATAGTATCAAAGGCCAAGGCAGAAGATGCAACTGAAGCAACCATTACCACGCACGCCATGAAAAACACGAATGATTTTACTGTACGGTTCATTACCAAATACTCCTTGTTTCTTAATGCACTCAAGATGCAATCCGTTAATTCCTGACAGCCTTGCCGCTGCCCGCAAACGCCAGCCCACTGTAACTGTCAGTCATGTCTGATTATACAGAGAGGACCGGCACAAATCACTCACATGCCACCCGGGCAGTTGACTTTCACCCAAATTGAACGTTTCAAAATGTAAAAAATCATTATAACTACTTACCCACAAGGCTGAATTCCTGAAACAGAGATACGCTTTTCACGCAACGTATCTGCTCACAGGGTGCTGCAGATGCAAGGCGGAGGGGGCGAAGGCGTACTTCCCGTACTTCGAGCCCCCGACAACGCCGCAGATGCTGTACCCTAGGAGCAGATACAAAGAAGCTATTATTTGCTGGTTCCCAAACTCCAGTTTGGGAACTATGAACCGGAAGCTCCTGCTTCCCTTGCACTCATACAATGTCACACACAGCAAGAGCGTATTTTCAATGTCCGTTATGCCCGCCCGGGGAATGGCGGTCACCGTGAAAATACACGGAGTTTTAACTTGTACTTTTCATGAAAGGGAATGTTACACTGCGTGGAAAGCAGATTAAAATTATAAACATTAAAATTACGGCCAGGGCACGACCATTGACCCTGGCCATAATTTTGTATTTTGAGGTTCTATTAACTCTGTCAGATTCATTCAGGAGAACGAATAAATCTGAATCCTGCACGTGCTACTTTTCCAGCGTGGCGTCTTCCACTATCACAGCATAGTGATAGCCATAGCCAAAATCCTTCTCCTTGGTAAGCTTTCCTGTAACAGTTACCACATCACCGGCCTGGGGAGAGGCCTTGGTTGTAACAGTAAGGTCAAAGTTACCCTTGTCCACTGAACCAGTGCCGTCCTGGATGTGAATCCAGTTCTTACCCATTATATTGCTGGATACCTTTACTATCTTTCCTCTGACCTTTATGGTTTTGCCATTTAATTCACCGGCATTTTTATAAATTTCTTCTATGGTATAGGCATTTTCTCCCTTTGCCTTCTCTACCTTAACGCCCTGATCAAGGGGAGCTACCGTCTTGCCATGTGATGCAGCGGAACCCATGGCGCCGTGCGGACTCGCGCCCATACCGCCCTGAGCCCCACCACCCTCAACAGGGCCGGGTGAAAAAATTATGGATTCAAAGGTACGGTTAAGTGTCTTGCTGTGGAAATTATGCATCTCATTTCCAGGCATCAGCACAACATCATCGCCCACCTTAACCTGCATCTGAGGGACAGCTACCCAAATCTTGTCTTTTCCGATTTCAAGCAGCATGTACGTATATCCACCGCTGTTCATGGTCTCTGCCACATGCCCGCCAAGAAATTCCGGCCCGGATGCGTGTTTCTTCATGGCAGTGGTCTTTTCAGCAGCCTTCTTGTGAGCAGGCGTACTGGCTGGCTCATTGCTGCAGCCAGCGAAGAACATTATAAGCACGGCTGCGAAAAGCATCGGTAATATTTTTACGTTGAAAATTAATTTCATCTTATTCCTCACTTTACTCTTCATTTTATTCCCACAGGGACTATAATTTGTGAATGGTATTTGATTTACGAACTGATTAACGGAATTGTCTGTAGATGCGGAACTACACGGCCATTATGACAGCCCATCACTCAAAGCCGTCCTGATTTGTGGATTCTTTTTAGTCGTTTTAATATATCAAGTCAATACAGTTGACAATGCAATCAGGCTCAACTCGCTGACAGACTACTGTTTAATGTCTTTATAAAAATGATTTTCCACATTTTGAAACGCTCAATTATACCATCCTCAGGAGTACATAAAACGACGTAACATGTCGATTTGAAGGTTAATGTTCAAAATTTCACCCACAGTCGCAATCCCGGAATCTGAAATAACCATTGAAGGGGTAAGGGCAGGAGGTCCTGGAGGGCAGAATGTCAACAAGGTCTCCTCAGCAATTCATCTGCGCTTTGACATCAAGGCGTCATCACTGCCCCAGGAGTACAAACAGCGCCTTCTGAGCCTTGGTGACAGGCGTGTCACAAGAGACGGAGTGCTTGTGATAAAGGCCAGGCGTTTCAGGTCAAGGGAACTCAACCGCCAGGATGCACTGGAGAGACTCAGAGAGTTTATCAGACGCGGGGCGCCATCAAAACACCCTGTGCGCAAACTCACGCGGCCTACACTCTCGGCCAGAAAAAAACGCCTTGAAAAAAAACGCAGACGCGGGAAGATAAAGCAGTTACGAAAGAAAATTTATGACCTCAGTTGAAGTTTAAGGAGAATATTATGAAACCGGTATTAAAAAAATGCAGAGCAGAAAACGCTTCAGTGCTCTTTCTGATTATCATCTCTATCCTGCTTGTTCATTGCCCTGCCACAGCGAAGGAACTGGTTATAGGCACTGACACGGAAAAGAGCATTTCCTTAACCATATACAACCGTGACCTTGCGCTTGTCAGGGATGTCCGCCATGTAAAACTTCCAAAAGGGGAATTGCAACTTGCCTACAGCGGCATAAGCGGTGAAATAAAACCTGAGACCGCCCTTTTCAAGGCTGATAATATCAGCATCCTGGAGCAGAAATTTGAATTTGACCTGCTCACGCCTGAAGCCCTGCTGCAGAAATACGTGGGACGACAGGTGGAAATCATTAAGAAACACCCCACTACCGGAGAAGAGACCACGGTACCTGCCACTGTTCTCAGCACTAACAACGGAGTTGTGCTCAAAATAGGCAACCGTATTGAGACAGGGGTTCCTGGCAGGCTGGCATTTCCGGATGTACCGGAAAACCTGCGGGAAAAACCAACACTCTGCCTGCTTGCAGAAAGCAGCGCCGCTGGTGCCAGGGATATTGAACTCACATACCTTACAACAGGCCTTGGATGGCAAGCCGATTACGTGGCCGAGCTGAACAATGATGAAAACGCCCTGAATATCAAGGGTTGGGTAACGCTTACAAACAACAGCGGGACAGCATACCGCAATGCCCGTCTTCAGCTTGTGGCAGGAGATGTCCACAGGGTGGCCCAGAGGAATGCTCCCAGGGCCGTTCTCTACAAGGCAGCCATGGCAGAGGCAGCGCCCAGCGATTCCATGGCAGAGGAATCCCTGCTTGACTTCCATTTATATACACTGGGGAGAACCACCACAATCAAGAACAGGCAGAGCAAGCAGGTATCTCTGCTCAGCGCCTCTTCAGTACCCTGCAGGAAGGAATATATAATCAGAGGGAACAGCGCCGCGTTTACACGCAGAAGTGGCTCTGAAGCAAGAAAAATCAAGGTTGGAGTATTTCTTTCCACGGAAAACACCAGGAAAAACAACCTGGGGCTCCCCATGCCCGGAGGGACGGTGCGGGTTTACAAAAAGGACTCAGGCGGTTCACTGCAGTTTGTTGGAGAGGACAGGATTGACCACACACCTGAGAAAGAAGAAATAAGGCTCAAACTTGGTGATGCCTTTGATGTTACTGCCTGGCGGAAGCAGACAGACTTCAAAAAGGTATCAGGGTTCAGCGGTTATAATTACGTGTATGAGGCAGCCTTTGAAGTGCTTGTGAAAAACGCCCTTAAAAAAGAGATTACGGTCCAGGTCAGGGAAACACTGCCAGGAGACTGGACGGTGAAGTCCGAGTCTGTTGGACACCGCAAACTCTCGGCACACGTGGCACGGTGGGACGTAAAGGTGCCTGCCAGTGGAAGCACAACTCTCAGGTACCGTGTTCTTGTGAAATATTAACCAGCACGTGACTGTTCAGCGTTTTTCCCATTTTACGGGAATGGCGTGTTTTTTCGCTGCTGAATTCAGACTGCACACAGGCGACAGGCAGCAGGGGAGCATTCCCTGTTTGTCCCGCCTTTTGCTATTATTGCGAAGGCTGTGTGGCTTTTTGAGACTTGTTCTGCGAGAAACCCTGCATAAAACATTCGTGAGACATCATAACAGTTTCAGAACCAGTCTCAAAAAGTTACATAGCTGCAGCACGTTATGATATTGGGACAAACGGGGAATGCTCCCGGCGCCAGCGTAAAATCAAACATTTCATGCTGCACCGCCCCGCCTGTGCCGCACATCATGAAAAATGACGTTAACCCCTGAAACAAAGGTACATAGGAGGAAATGGACGTTTGATAATTTCGGATATAGCCAAAAATATTCAGCAGCAATGAACAGTGTGATAAGCGCGCAGCATGAAATCCGCAACATCTGAAAACCATAATCACCGCGTTTCCATACTGGCAGGAACAGTTATCCTGCTTCTTGCAGCAGGTATTGTTTCCACCTTTTTCATTCCCTGGGAACGTCTCCTGCTTGAAACTGTTCAGCCCTTGGGAGACACCTTTGCAGGCGCCCTGTTTGTGCAGGCAGCCAAATACGTTGGCAATGGCTTTTACCAGGCCATCCCTGTTGCCATTCTGATGTTTTTGGCATGGAGAAAACGAAACACAGAACTTTTCAGACGCATGCTTGCAGCACTCTATGCGGTTGCCGCATCAGGCATTATTGCCAATATACTCAAGTTTGCAATAGGCAAGGCGCGGCCAGGTGAAAAACTGGGAAACTGGCACATGATTCCCTTTTCCACTGCCAATGACTTTCATTCTTTCCCATCGGGCCACACCACCACTTCCTTTGCCATGGCCTGGGTGCTGTCTGTATTTTACCCCAGGATGACGCCTGTTTTCTTTGGAACCGCCGTACTAATTGGCTTAGGACGGATTACAGGAGAATCTCATTTCCCCAGTGACGTGATGGGAGGGGCTCTTCTCGGAATGGCAGCAGGCTGGCTCACAGTGAAATATTACAGGCTGAAAATGGAGACAAACGGGTAGAAATTCATCCTTGGAGTTTCTTCAAATCATCAACACCCCTCGGGCCATTTCTCTCCTGACACTGCCTCCTCAGCCCCCTTCAGGCCACGTTCTGTCAGCCTGCCACCCCATGAAGCGGTATCCGGATATCCACATACTGCTGCCATAACCTGCGCAGGAGAAAGCGCATCCGATGGCGCGGAAGGGACGAACAGGCATCTATTATGGTAAGAGGAACCTTCTTTTATCTCCCTGATGATATGTTCTGCTTTCAATCGCATCATGGCATCATGTACATCTGCACTGAACAGACCGGTCTGTTCGGCAATTTCCCGCATGTCCGCAGGTTTGCCTCTCTTGAAAGACCGGAATATCTCAGCAGTGATATCAAGGGCAGCAGCCATCTGGTCTGCAGGGGAAATGGACCTGCGGTCTATCCTGAACCTCTTCCATACCTGCGAAGCGTAAGAGACCTCTGCCCCTGTGAGAAATGCCAGCCACCCCATATAAATCCACATTAGCACAAGGGGGAATGTTGCAAAGGAACCGTAAATAGCATTGTACCTGGCAACACCAAGTTGAAGTTTGAGATATAATATCTGAACCATGAGCCATATCAATCCACCCACGATTCCGCCTGTAACAGCAGGCATTGTTTCAACCCTGGTATTTGGCAGAAAACGATACAGCAGGGTAAATGTGGCAATCACTATAAATACGGGGAAAACCCGTAAAATCAGCACAAACAGGGCATCAAAAGGAAACCACTTCATGGCCATGTCAAGAAATGTCTGGCTCTGAATTGCTGCAATAGCCGCAAACCCGACATTGACCGCAATGGGGAAAATTATAAGCATTGCTGCGTAATCCATGAATCTCCGGCCAAAGGGACGCATTTTTACAGGTTTCCAGATAGCATTGATGGCCTCCTCTATGCTGTCAAGCAGGGCAATAACGATTACAAGCAATCCAAGAATTCCAATGATACCGATGGTTGCGAAATTTGTCTGGTCCACATAATCAAAGACCTGATCCACCGCGTTGTTAAGATGTACAAGCATGGTATTGCTGCGCCCACTCTTTGCCTTATCATACTCTCTGTCTGCAGGTTTTTTGTCTGCATCACCTGCCTGTTTGTTTTCTCCTGCATCAGAAACAGAAGCGCCTGTCTGCTCACTCTTATTATTTGAACCCTTTTCCCCATGCTTTGAAACAGGCTGATATTCTCCAGTGATGCTGGATTCAAAATTTGCGATAAAGGTATAGGCAGCCTCACGTATCTGATCACCTGCACCAAGGCCTTTCAGCACTGCTGTTCCAAGTGCCAGCAGTGGTACAACTGAAAGAATTACCGTATAAGTCAGGGCTGCAGCACGAACCATAACCAGGTCCTTGTGTGCATTGTGTAGCGTGATGTACATTATGCGCAGCACCATGCGAAGAGCATGTGAAAGACGGTTGTCAGACCATGAAGATACAGGTTTCCAGACCCATTCCTTTAATGTGCCCTGGCCTGTTGCTGAACAGTTTTCCGGCATGGATTTGTTTTTCACTTGAATTGCTCCATTTAATTTTCACCTGATTTGAGCGATCAATCTAAGTTTCAGTAAATATCAACCATGGATATATTACATACCCTGAACATTTTAATAATATTAGATTCATTAAACCAAGGTCAACCCAAAACGATTAGTCAACACTTTCGGAGCAGCCCATGAGTTTCAGATTCATTCACTGCGCAGACCTTCATCTCGACACTCCGTTTATTGGAATTACCGCTGACAATCCTGAGATAAGCGGCACTATCAGGGAATCCACCTTTGAGGCTTTCAGCTCGGTGGTGAGGCTTTCAATAGAAACCGGGGCTGAATTTCTGCTCCTTGCAGGCGATATTTTTGATAATGGCAGGCAGACCGTGCGTGCAGTTATGAGGTTCAGGGACATGCTGCAGGAGCTTTCAGACAGTGGAATCAGGACGTTTATGGTCCATGGCAACCATGACCCTGCGGGAACTGCGTTTTCTGCCATATCCTGGCCTGAATCAGTTCATATTTTCCCAGGTTCAGGGCCGCAATGCGTGAATTTCTCTGCAAAAGACGGAAGCAGCATATCTGTTACAGGCCAGAGCCATGAAACAGCTTCAGTAAAAAAGAACCTTGCGGCAGAATTTCCACGTCGCCCTGACACGGAATTTCGCATAGCCCTGCTTCACGCCCTTGCAGGGAAAGGCAGCGTTCATGCCCCTTACGCACCCTGCACAGTTTCCCAGTTGAAACAGCATGGCTTTGACTACTGGGCCCTTGGCCATGTTCATAATTTCAAAATCCTGGCAACTCACCCGCATGTTGTGTATCCAGGGTGTATCCAGGGCCGAAGCTTCAGGGAAACCGGGCCCCGGGGGTGTGTATGCGTTAATGTCCAGGACGGAGAGGTCATGGATACGGAATTTCACCCGGTTGACTCTGTACGATGGGAGCAGGCAGATATTCCCATAAACGGTTTTAATACAGTGGATGCACTGGAGCAGGCCATACTGGATAAAATTGAAAGTCTGTCAGTGGACACTGAGGGCAGGCCCCTTATATGCAGACTTGCGCTTACAGGAAGAGGGGCGCTTTACAGGACACTTTACAGGGACAGCACGCGCGATGAACTTGTTGAAAGGTTGAGAGAGGGCCTGTCAGGCACAAATCCATTTATATGGCTTCAGGCAATAAAGACATTCTGCCTTCCTGAGTTTGATATGAAGGAGCGCATGAAGGGAGATGATTTTCTTTCAAGGGTGCTTTTGACTGGAGAAGAACTTGCTGAACAGGACATTGCCGGAAGCGTGCTTGCTGAACTCCTGAGTGATCGCCGGGTCTCAAGGCTTGATATATCATGGGACAGGGACGATTTCAGGGACATCATAACCCGCGCGCAGTTACTCTGCGCAGACCTTCTCGAAGGAGAAACCGAGGCGTGAAGATAACCGGATTCTACATTGACGGCTTTGGGATATTCAGTGACTGCCGCATTGACGGGCTCTCTTCCGGGCTTAACATCTTCACCGGCTCCAACGAGGCAGGGAAATCCACACTTCTTGCCTTTTTCAGGCAGATACTACTTGGCCTTCCTACTGCAAAGCAGAAGGGCGAGAGACAGTACCCGCCGCTCAGGGGTGGAAGGGAGGGAGGAATACTCTTCATTAAAACAGGCTCTAAACAGGAAGTCCGTCTGGAAAGACGAAAGGGGCCCCGTGGCGGAAGGGTAATCCTTACAGCCGCTGATGGCTCTGCTCTTAATGGTATTGATGTCTCATCCCTTACAGGCGGCATGAGCATTGAGCTGTACCGAAACATATTTGCCTTCAGTCTGAACGAGCTGCAGACAATAGACAGCCTGGATTCATCAGAGGTCAGGTCTGTAATCTACAGTGCAGGCATGGGAACAGGCCTTCAGAAACTGCCAGAAGCGGAAAAGTTTATTGCAGCAAGGCAACAGGAGCTTTTCAGGCCGAGAAGCCGCAAAATGGCAATCAACGCACTGCTCTCAAGGCTTGATGCAGTAAACAGGGAACTCAAGGAGGCTGAGGCTGAAAACCTTGGTTATGAAAAACTCTGCCACAGGCTTGAGTCTATTGAGGAACAGGCAGCACAGTGCAGAGAAAAACTTGAGAAAAAGAGACTTGAAAAGGCCCGCCTGGAATGCCTTCAGAATCTCAGGGAAGTGTGGCTCAGATTCAACCTTGCACAGGAAAAAATAAAAGGCCTTGGCAGGGTTCCAGAGGATATGCCTGCTGATGGACTGATTAAACTTGAAAGCATTGAAACAAGGCTTGAGGAAGCTGCGTCCCGATATGAAGAAAGCCATGATGCACTCATGGAAAAAAAAGAAGAGATGGACGCCATGCAGCCTGACGCTTCCCTGATTGGGGTGCGAAGCGATGTTTCAGGCCTTATGGAAGCCCTCCCACTGTACCAGCAGGCCGTTGAGAGGCTTCCAGGGCTTGAATCAGATGCCAGAGCACATGAACAGGAGATAAAAACCATGTGCGGCGCGCTTGGCAGGGGCTGGGATATGGAGCGCGTAAAAAAGATAGACCGCTCCATGTTCACAAGGGATGCAATAACAGAGTACAGGCAGAGGCTTGCCACAGCGAGTGATAATGTCAGGAGCGCCAGGCAGACATACTCGGAGCGCTCTGAACTGCTGCACCAGGCAGAGCTTCACGCAAAAAAGGCCAGGGATGAAATGGAAAGGCTTGAGCAGGAAACAGAGCCATACAATTCCGCCATGCTCGAACAAGATTATCAGCAGGCCCTGTCTGCTCATAAAAACATGGTTTCCATGGGTTCAAGGCTTGAAAACATGGAACAGGAACTTTCCAGGGGCATTTCAAGGATCAGCCCCGCATGGACCCTGGAACATCTGAAGGAATTTGACCTTTCGGCATCAGCCCGCTCATGGATACGTGACCAGGAACAGGAACATAAGCGCATCAGCCTGGAGTTAGAACGTCTCAGGGACCGGGACAGCCAGGCAAAGAGCAGGCTTGACCAGGCAAAAAAGACTGCGGCTTCAAGGAGGCAGGAACTGAGAGAGCTTGCATATAGACTGGTGAGCTTTGCACGAGAGCACCAGGTTCCAGGCATTTACAGCCATTCAGATGATTATGTGCCCAAAGCGCCTGACACCTCACGTGTATGGAACATGGCAAGAGCGCTTGAGAGCACGGCAGCCAGGTTCAGCCACCTTGAAGAGAAAAACAGGGAGCTTCAGGAAAAATGCACACAGGCCTCAAACGCAATTCAGGAACATAAACGTCAGGACCCTGGCCTTGTCCCGATTTCACTGTTGCCTGCAAGATTTCTTGTGTCCCTGTCAGCCCTTTTCATAATTGCAGCGCCTCTGGCCTGGTACTGGCTTGGTCAGCATGGCAGTGAATATTCTGATCAGATTTTTGCTTCCCTCTCTCTGCTTATGCTCTCATTCTGCTCGTTTGGCACAGGCATATTTATTTACAGGAAAAATATCCGCAAACGCAACAGAGACGAAGAGACATTTCTCCTGCAGCACAAGAAACTTGAGCAGGAATACCGGCGGCTGGAATCAGAGGCTGCGGTCCTCAGGCAGGAGATTGAGGAAATAATACAGCAGGCAGTGGATATACTGGCAGGACTTGGCATGAGCAGGGAACAGGTGTCTGATGCTGTGATATCACCTGATTCACTGAGCGCCACGTCAGAAAATTTTTCCAGCATTGCAGAGAAATTCCAGGAAATTTCGAACCAGATGAACACCGTTCGTATCAGGCTTGAAGAGGCGGAAGATAAGGGGAAAAGCTGCCTTTCCGAGCTTGAAGGCATAAGTTCGCAGATTGGAAAGTACAGAGACGAAATGACCCGGCTTGACAGCCAGTGGAAGGATTTTCTTGAAAAAAACGCACTTGATTCCACCACTGCACCTTCTGACATGAACGTAATTCTTGGAATTATTGAGTCCTGCCGCAGGGACCTTTCGGAACATGAACGGCTGATACGGGAAATTTCCGACATGAAACAGCACGTTCTGCGCTTCCTGAGGCATATTCAGGAGATATCAGGTATCAGCGGCCTGGAAGAGGGGCCACTGCCTGCATCCCTTGAAAAGGCCTGGCAGTTTATTGAAAAACAGCAGGGCAGAGCCCGAGACCTTGAACTTGCAGCCCAGAGGGTTCAAACAGTGGAAGATGCAGCAAAGAAGGCCCATGAAGCCCTTGCCTCTGCACAAAAACAGACGCGCCAGGCGGAAACTGAGCTTAAAGAGGTAACAGAACAGTGGGAAGAGTGGCTGCAATCAAACGGTTTTGCTCAGAGCTTTTCCCCGGACACTCTGCTTGACGCCCTGGGCATAATGGAACGTATACTTGAAAAACAGGACAGCCTGGACAGGATTCAATCCGGGATATCCCAATACAGCGCCGAAATCAAGGAATTCAAAAAACGCGTGGCAGATATATTCACTAGGCTTGGAAGGCAGGTCCCGGATGACAGCAATGTGATATCTGCTGTAAGACAGCTTGATGATGAAACAGAAAAACACCTGAGCCTGAAGGCTGCGCGCAAAGAAATTCAAAAGGATATCACCCGGCTTGAGAAAGCAGGACAGCGGCTCAAGGAAAGGCTGGACAGACTGCAGCAAGAACATAATGAGCTGCTGCAAAAAGCTGGCGCCAGGGATGCGGAAGATTTCAGAAAACTGCATGATACATTCATGCAGCATGAGGCCCTTTGCAGGGAGATGAGCTCACTTGAGGACTCCATGAAAAAAATCGCTGCAGGGCACAAGGTTGAAACAATGCTCTCTGACCTTGAAACCAGCAGCGCTGAAGAGATATCCGTTGCAATTGAATCACTGAATGATGACATAGCAGAACTTCAGGAGCAGAAAGACGCACTTTCTGAAAAGACAGGGGAACTCAAGGACAGGGTGTCCAGACTTGCTGATTCAGCAGAACTTTCAATGCTCAGGGAAAACCAGGAACGCATCAAGGCAGAGATAGAAGAACTGTGCCGCAGATGGAGCGTATATGCAGTTGCTGCCCACCTCATATCATCAGTTAGAAACTATTTTGAAAGCGAGCGGCAGCCAGAGGTAATTACCCGTGCCGGTGAGTTTTTCAGGGCCATTACCCATGATCGCTACAGCGGCATTATCTCTCCTCCCGGAAGCAGCGAGATACTGGCAGTTACCGAAGACGGGGACCGCGTGCCTCCTGAAAGCCTGAGCCGTGGAACAGCCGAGCAGCTATACCTTGCCCTGCGCTTCGGATATGTGACATCAAGGCAAGGGGCAGAGCCCATGCCCCTTCTCATGGATGACATTCTGGTAAACTTTGACCCTGGAAGGGCGCAGGCAGCCGCAGAGACAATAATAAATCTTGCAAAAGAAATGCAGATTATCTTCCTGACCTGCCACCCTGAAACAGCAGAAATGTTCAGAAATGCTGCAGGCAGCGTACAGCACCATAATGACGCATTGAAATACTTTGAAGTCAGCCGGGGGAACATATCCATGACATGACCGAGTTCCACCCTTGACCGTCAGTGACCGTACATGATAAAAGAGAGCCACAAATTTCAGTGCATATCCATTAAGGGGCTGTTCAAATTATTTTTGGACTGCCCATGAAGGCCGACATAGCTCAGTTGGTAGAGCAGCTGATTCGTAATCAGCAGGTCAGCGGTTCGACTCCGCTTGTCGGCTCCAGCAATTTCAGGCACTTGCGTTTCCGGCGTGAGTGCCTTTTTCGTTTTGGATGACACAGGGATGACAAAAACATACGTATTTTATGCGCAGGAATCAGTTAATGTCCATCCATGAGTGAATATCATACCAAAATTCAATAACGAGTTGCGGACGGATTGATTATTTTCTGCTGCAAATTTAGCCGGTTATATAATATTGTGGTAACTTCTCAATAATGCCGTGCAAATTCTCTTGTATCTACTTACACGATGCTGCAGATACAGGGCGGAGGACGCACAGACGTACTTCCTGTGCTTCAAGCGTCTGACAACGCCGTTAAAGGTCCTCTTCAGAGATTCCAGCAAGCTTCATCAGGTGCCGTAAAATGCCGATTTTAAGGGGTGTATTGCCGTGAACAGGGACAGAAATTCTGACAATGCTTCCTGTTTTGGAATAAATATGGTGGCTACCGTGGATGCGCTTCAGCTCCCATCCTCGCCTTTCCAGAAGCTTACAAAATCTCTTGCCGTTGACGGCCTTCAAAGGGCAATCTCCATAACCTGATCTGC
>WFRQ01000057.1 GCA_015486425.1 Deltaproteobacteria bacterium
CGTCAGATGTGTATAAGAGACAGGGTAATGTCAACTGCATCATTACTCCCAACCTGAATGGTAAGGGTTCCTGTTCCAACCTCAGAGTCAGATGCAGCAAATGCCGCCCCACGAACATTCTGTGCACTGGCAAGGTTGTTGACAATTATATTATAATTACCGGGTTGAACATCATCCCCGGCGGAAACTTTGACTATATCCGTGTCACTGGATGTGGCGCTGTAGGAAATGAAATCATCAGAGGATTTTAACGTGTTCACAGCAGATTTCAGGTCTGACATGGCACTTTTTACCACGCCAAGCGCGGTAATTTTTGCCTGGTACGCCGCTTCCTTCTGCTGCATCAGCATTACCGGCCGTCTCTCCAGGCTCATCAACTGAGAGATGATAGAGTCTGTGTCAAGCCCGGACATGAGTCCTGATACGCCAATACCCATGATAAATCCTCGTTGATTTCAATAAATAATATCGGGAGGCGGCTCTCGCCGCCCCCCTGTTAATTTGTGTTTTTATTGGTTACTGAAGAAGTGTCAATGCTGCCTGTGGCAGTGTGTTTGCCTGTGCAAGCATTGCTGTACCGGACTGCTGCAGGATCTGTGCCCTGGTCATGTTGGCTGTTTCCTGAGCGAAGTCAGCATCCATGATACGTGATCTGGCTGCAGAGAGATTCTCGGAAACATTCATGAGGTTGGATATGGTTGACTCGAAACGGTTCTGAACAGCACCAAGATCTGCGCGGAAGTCGTCAATGAATGCCAGTGCACCGTCAATGACATTGATGGCGCTGTTAGCCCCGGCCTGAGATGTAACGTCAACATCTGAGACCGTTTCAAGGCTTGATGCTTGAGCGTTCGTATCATCCCATAGAGTATATGTCGAGTCGTCTGCAGTCACTGTATAAGACTTGGCAGATTCGAATATAATTGAACCGCCAACAGTTCCGGCACCATCGGATGCTACTGTTTCACCAGTATGAGATATATTACCATTGTCGGTCCATGTGGTGTCTGCGCCATAGTCATCAGGATTCCTAAGACCGGTCAGATGAAAATCTTGGCTTCCTGCAACGCCCATAACAGTTATGTCATAACCGTCGGCGTTTTCCAGCAGAATCTGGCTCTTGTCATCACTTAATGTGGCCGTTATACCGGTTTTACCCGATACATCGTTGATGGCCTTTACAAGATCGGTTAGATCGCCGGTGTCTGTGATGGAGGCGCTGACACGTATACCGTCATCTTCATTCTGACCATAGAGGTCAAAGGCTACTGTTCCGGTTCCTCCAATAGTGTCAAGGATAGCGGCTGTAGTGGCGGATGCGTTAACGCCGGTCTGGTCTGAAGCCGCGTTGACCGCTGATGCAATATCCCTGGCACTCTCGTTATCGCTTACTGAAACTGTTGCGTCACCTGCTGCGCCGTTGATGGTCAGGGTCTGTGCAGCGACATTATTCATAGAAGTAGTCGAGGTGTCTGTGATAGTGCCATCACCGTAATCAGTGACAATACGGTTATATCCAATTTCTGTAGCCCGGGCGTCACCCATGGTAACATTGATGACCTGGTTAGCTTCCGCACCTACATGCATCTTGGCACTTCCAAAGGTGCCGTCAAGGAGGAGTTTGCCATTGAAGGCGGTTGTGTTGGCAATTCGGTTAAGCTCTGACTGGAGCTGTGCAACTTCTTTCTGCAGGCTCTGCCTGTCAGAAGCTGTATTTGTGTCATTGGCAGACTGGACGGAAAGTTCTCTCATTCTCTGAAGTATATTGGTTGATTCCTGAAGCGCGCCTTCAGCAGTTTGAGCCAGCGAAATGCCGTCATTTGCGTTTCTTACTGCCTGATTGAGTCCTCTAATCTGCGAGGTCATACGGTCAGATATCGCAAGACCGGCGGCATCGTCCTTTGCGCTATTGATGCGAAGTCCTGATGAAAGTCTCTGGATTGAACGGGTGAGCGATTTGTTGGTGCCTACGAGATTTCTCTGAGCGTTGAGTGAAGATACATTGGTGTTAACTACAAGTGCCATGATTTAATCCTCCGTGATTATTCTATCGGGCATCCATTGCCCTTTAAGGTTATGTGATAATTTTGGTCAGGAGAGTTGCAAATTTTTTAACCTCCTTTTTGTTTTTTCCCCTGTATAATTTTAATCGGTTAGCCTTTTGCTAAACTTTAAAAAAGGAAAGCAATTTCCCCAAAATTCTTAGGTGGGTATCAAACCAAAGCTTGAGTTCGGAATGGAAAGATAAGATAATTGACCTGGGGCAGGGAGTAATCTTTTGGAACAAACATACTGATTACTACCTGCAAGGCGGACTAAAATCTGTTCGAAATCGTTTGCGTAGTTATTCTTTATGGAGATAATATATGGATTTTTTTGATAAAAATCTTGAAGTGCTGGCATCTCGATACCCCGGGTTGGCTGAAAGAATAAGAACTCTTGGTCTGGAGA
>WFRQ01000058.1 GCA_015486425.1 Deltaproteobacteria bacterium
GTTCTGTACAATGGGGAACAAGAGTTTTCTGTCCGTGGAGTGCGTATTTTTAACCCTCTCCACCCCCTTGACCTCTATAAGACCTTAACCACGGCCACTTGTTCTTAGGGGCTGTCCAAAAATAACTTACCGATTTCGCATCTCATCTTCAGGCCATCCTGAGCTGAACTTCAATCACAAAATCCTGAGGCGTAGCCAGACTACGCCTGCGGTTTTGCCGGGTCAGTTCACCTCAGCCTGACATAGACTGAGCGCGCTATCATCCAACTTATTTTTGGACAGCCCCTTAGAATTCTAACGGGAGCCGCTTCCTGTCCACCTCCTTGAGAAACGGCAATTTCATATCCTTTGAAGAAATAACAGGTTCATCAACAGGCCAATCAATAGCCAGCTCCGGATCGTTCCAGAAGACTCCACCCTCATCTTCAGGATGATAATAATCTGTACATTTATAGTGTAAGTCAACTGACTCGGAAATCACACAGAAGGCATGGGCATAACCCGGTGGGACCCATAACTGGCGATGGTTTTCACCACTTAATTCAACCCCTATCCATTTCCTGAAAGTTGGCGATCCGGGACATACATCTGCCACCACGTCGAATACGCATCCGGATGAAACGCTGAAAAGCTTACCCTGGGGATGCCTGACCTGGAAATGCAGCCCTCTGAGGACACCCTTCCGGGAACGTGAATGGTTATCCTGCACAAAGACACGACCAGCCCCCGGAATATCATGCCTTTCATACCGTTCCCTGTTAAAAGTCTCGAGAAAAAACCCCCTCAAATCCACAAATACATCTGGTTCAATGATAACGACACCACGAAGAGCCGTTTCGATTAATTTCATACATCCTCCAGAAGACTGCGGAGATATCTGCCGTAACCACTTTTCTCAAAACTGACTGCAAGATTTAACAATTGACTGTCACCAATATAGCCTTGTCTCCAGGCTATCTCCGTCTTCTTATCCCACCCAATATACCGTACAGAGTATAACTTGAATTGAAATCAGGTATCAATGTACAGGATTTGTGAGTTGAGCGTTTAAACATATAGACAAACCCAAAAAAGTAGCTATCATCGCATGTATACGCGAGCGGCCAACTCTTCTCAATGCCATAGTCAAAAAAATATACTAAATGCGGAGAGCAAACAATCCCTCTGCACTAACAACACAATTGTTATAATGATTAAAAGCATCATGGAAGAAATTTCCGGCCTGGACCTTGAAAATACCCACCCGGCCCTTGTATCACACATACTCGACGCCATTAACAGCGCCATACTTTTAATGGACCACAGGGACAGACTTCTCCTTGCAAATTCAAGGAGCCGCAAAATGCTGGGCCAGGAAGTGTTAAAACAGGGGGAGAAAATCCTTGAAAAAATCTTCATGCCCGAGGACAGAGAGATTCTCCTTCCAAACATTCTTAAAATTTCACGACAACAGGGAGAATTTGAAGGGGAAGTCATGCTCAGGCGTTTTGACTCCTCCACATTCATTGCCATGCTTGCAACATCAGCATGGCCCTGGAAAGATGGCCAGGCTGTTGTAATCACAATTCACGACATAAGCAGGCTTAAAGGCATTGAAAAACTGCTAAGAAACTCGGAACGTATGGCCTTTCTCGGGGGCATGCTTGATGATATCAGCCATCAGATAAGAAATCCCGTACTGGCCATAGGAGGCTTTTCGAGACGCCTTGCCGCCACACATCAGGAAAAGCCTCAATATCTTGCAGCTATTACAGAGGAGGCCTCAAGGCTCGAAGAACTCCTGAATTCCCTGACGGAATTCATCAGACTTCCCCCACAGACCCCGAAACACGTCCCCCTTATAGAAATAGTAACCACGCTGGAACCTGTACTCTGGGAAATCGCATCAGAATTTGACGTAGGGCTTGATATACACGCAGATAGAAATCTTCCCGAAGAGCCAGCCTTTATTGATATGGACGCGCTGCAGAAAGCTGTTCAGGCCGTGGTCACCAACTCCGCAGAGGAAAGCTTATACAATGACAACCTGCAAATAAAGGTCATGCTGGAAAGCTGCCAGCGACCGGCCATGTGCGCCACGCTGAAAATCAGTGACAACGGACAGGGAATCCGTCCGCAACTGCTCCCAAGGATATTCAATCCGTTCTTCACCACCAAGACAGGCCACACCGGCATGGGCCTTACCCTTGCCAGGCGAATCATGCAGGAAGCACAGGGAATGCTGGAAATACATTCCACGTTTGGCAAAGGCACCACAGTATCAATGCATCTTCCAATGGACAGGCGGCGGGAAATCCGAAGAATGAAGCTGTAACTTCCAGGCCAAAGCCGCGTGACAAATGCCCATATTCGTTATATAGATGTGACTGAGCCTGATTTCGTAATCAGGTAGTGTCCATATTTGAACATTTTGAAAATTGTAAATCTTTTTATTCAACGTGCGTGTATGGTTTTGAAGCGACTTTGGCCTATTTCTTATTTTTTTCAGTGAAGCGGAATTACAAAAATCGCGCCTGCTTGAGCGAGAAACGAGTGAGTTTTGTGATTTTGGCTGAGCGAACCTGAAAAAATCAAGAAATTGATCATCAATAGCGAAAAAACATGCCATTCCCGTACAACGGGAAAAACGCTGAACAGTTACTTTTTAGATTCATGAGGTGAAACAATGCCGGAACGTATATACAACTTCAGTCCCGGGCCTGCCACTCTTCCACAGGAGGTCCTTGCCCAGGCGGCAAAAGACATCGTCAACTACAACAACAGGGGCATAGGCCTCATTGAGCTTTCACACCGATCCAAAGATTTCATGGAGATAGCCGCAGAGGCCGAGAGCCTTATCCGCGAACTCATGTCCATACCGGATAACTACAAGGTACTTTTCCTCCAGGGCGGCGCATCAACCCAGTTTGCAATGGTTCCGCTGAA
>WFRQ01000059.1 GCA_015486425.1 Deltaproteobacteria bacterium
GGAGTGGGCTGGCCTTGGAGGGCGTGGCCTGACCTCTGCGATTGTTGCCGCAGAGGTGGAACCCACCTGCCATCCTCTCGGGGAACTGAATAAACTTGTATTTGCGCCAGGTCTTCTCTCAGGCACTGCCGCTGCTAATTCCGGTCGCCTTTCATGCGGCTCAAAGAGCCCGCTAACAGGAACCATCAAGGAATCAAATGCCGGTGGCACAGCAGCACAGATGCTTGCCCGTCTTGGCTGCAAGGCCATCATTATTGAAGGCAAGCCGGACAGTGACAGGTGGTACAGCCTTCATATAACACCTGATGGCGTCTCAATTGATGAAGAGGCCGAGCTTGCCGGAAAGGGCAACTTCGAGGTGGTGGATGCAGTGCATAAACGCCTTGGAGAGCATCATGGTGTTATTACCATTGGCCCTGTTGGTGAGATGTGTCTGCTGTCTGCGAATATCTCTGTCAAGGACCCTGATGGAAAACTCCGCTCCCATGGCCGGGGAGGGCTTGGAGCAGTTATGGGCTCAAAGAGGATAAAGTTCATTGCCATTGACCCTGCTGACAGTAAAATCCCCATAGCTGATCCGGAAAAATTTCAGGAGGCAGGCCGCACCTTTGCAAAGGCCCTGCTGAATCACCCCATAACCGAGGGGCTTGGACAGTATGGCACAGATATCCTGGTAAATATTGTTAATGAGGCAGGGGCACTTCCCACCCGGAACTTCACATCCGGACAGTTTGACGGCCATGACAGCATTTCAGGCGAGACCATGCACAAGCTCATCAAGGAGCGCGGTGGCAAGGTCAAACATTTCTGCCACAAGGGGTGTGTGCTCCAGTGCTCCCAGGTTTACAACGACAGGAACGGAAAATACCTGACATCCGGTTTTGAATATGAATCCATCTGGGCCATGGGCGCTGACTGCTGCGTTGACGACCTGGATATCATTGCAGAGGCCGACCACATCATGGATGATATTGGCATAGATACAATAGAGACCTCTGTTGCAATGGGTGTTGCAATGGAGGCAGGTATCCTGGAATTTGGTGACGGCAGGGAGGCGCTTCGTATCCTCAGAGAGGAGGTTGCGCAAGGCACGCCGCTTGGAAGGATAATCGGCTGTGGCGCGGCTTCGGTGGGGCGTGCGTTTGGTGTCACCCGCGTGCCTGTTGTAAAGAATCAGGCCCTGCCAGCCTATGATCCAAGGGCCATCAAGGGAATCGGCATTACCTATGCCACATCCACCATGGGTGCGGATCATACCATTGGCTATACAATTGCTACAAATCTGCTGAATTCCGGGGGGCATGTTGATCCACTGTCAAAGGAGGGGCAGGTGGAGCTTTCAAGAAATCTGCAGATCGCTACAGCCGCGGTTGATTCTACGGGCATGTGTATATTCACGGCCTTTGCACTGCTCGATGATGAAACGTGCCTGCCTGCCCTTGTTGAAATGATAAATGCCAGGTTTGGCATCAGTCTCACCCCTGACGATGTAACAGCGCTGGGCAAGAAAATTCTCAAGACCGAGCGCGATTTCAATATGAGGGCAGGTTTTACCCCTGCGCATGACCGTCTTCCTGATTTCTTTTCCTCAGAGCCTGTGCCACCTCACAATGTAACGTGGGATTTCACTGATGAGGAAATAGATGCATTCTGGGATTTTTAAGATAACCACCCCATGCAAATTGTTGTGAAACTCTTTGCAACGTTCCGTGATGGCCGTTTCAGGGAGAAAACCCTTGAATTGGAGCAGGGTATCACTGTGCGGAAGATAATAGAATCCCTGGGGATCGATACCGGGGAAGTTGGAGTTACCATGATAAACTCCCGTCACTGTTCCATGGATGACATGCCGGTACAGGATGATGTGCTTGCCATCTTTCCCATGGTGGGCGGTGGCTGAACGCTGTCGTCGCTGAACTTCCGTGAAGCTCTCTGCAAGTATCCGCAAGGCCGCAAAGGGCAGGACCCTGTCACTTCGGGCCGCCATGGAGAAAGCATCTGACAGCGGGCTCTCTCTTGCCGAGGTGGAAGCCACGGCCCTGAGGCTCGGAATTTGGCCCCTTCGCTACAGCAGTCATGCCCTGGAGCTTAGCTGTGATGAGCAGTTACGCCTGCTTGAATCCACTGTTATGGTGGCAGGCTGCGGGGGACTTGGGGGCTGTTGCGCTTCAAATCTTGCCAGGCTTGGCACAGGCCGTCTTGTACTTGTGGATCCTGACAAATTTGATGAAACCAACCTGAACAGGCAGATATTCTGTACCATTGATACAGCAGGGGCGAAAAAGGCAGAGGTGACCGCTGCTGCCATATCCCGCATAAATCCCGCAGTCACTACTGAAAGCCTGACCATGCCTGTTGAAAATGCCGGGGAATTTGTCAATCAGGCAGATGCCGTGCTTGACTGCTTAGATAATGCCCGGTCAAGGCTGAACCTCGCCAGTATGTGCCATGAGGCAGGAGTGCCCATGGTACATGGCGCTGTAGATGGCGCCATGGGCCAGATTGCGCTTGAAATCAGTGATGAGACAGTTATGAAACGTCTCTATCCCAGGCCTGACACCCACACAAATTCTCATGCACAGTTTGCCTTTTCAGTATCGGCAGTGGCTGCCCTGCAGTGCTCGGAGATATTGAAACTTCTCCTTGGCTGTCCATCCATTGTCAAAAATACATGGGCCTTTTTTGATATCAGGGAAATGGAGATTGAAAAGGGGCCTGCTCCTGCCAACTGATGCCAATTTCTCATTGATGAGCTGTTGTTATATTTCATTCTTTATGATACACGTATCTGCTCACAGGGTACCGCATCTACGGCGTTGTCAGACGCTTGAAGTACAGGAAGTACGCCTGCGCGTCCTCCGCCTTGTATCTGCAGCACCCTGTAAGCAGATACAGGGGAATTTGCACGGACTTGTTGAGAAGTTACTGATACACCGTTCAGAAACCCGGTTTAATCCGGTCTGCTCACTTCACAAAATATTGCAGGATACGTACCTCATCCACGGTTCCACAAGCCGGATACCCGCTGCCTGTGGTCCTGCAAAAACTGGTCAAAAAACACAGACGATATGAATGTTAAGTGGAAAGCCATAAGCGCGGTCATGGCGGTTATAACCTTCATCTGCGCCATTTATATATTTTCATACCTTGAGAGCAAGACCGAGAATATGGATGAATCCATATCCGTTTATACCACAAGCCTGACAAGTCTTGTTGAATTTATTGAGAGGCACAACAAGCAGGAGTATCAAAACAGGATCAGGAGTTTTGTAAACTACAGGCTCTCCCCTGCACGGGAAAAACTTATCCTGGCATTCAGGGATAGAAATCGTGCCGATTTGCTTGCGGCAAGCCGTCCATTTCTGGAAACTCTCCAAAAAGAATCGCCCTACTTTGCCTCAATGGCATGGCTGCTTCCGGACAATACCGTATTTTTACGGGTACACAAACCAGCATTACACGGGGACTATGTTGGAGACATGCGCCCGGATATTGCCGAGGTAAATGCACACCACAAACAGGTGTCCGGCTTTGCTGTAGGTATTGTGGGAATGCAGTTCAGGGTGGTTCAGCCTGTATTTTACCATGACAAATATCTTGGTGCGGTGCAGTTTGGTATAGACGCCCGGGAACTGCTTGATACTGTCAAACAGGAACTTGGTGTGGCTTCTGCCCTTCTCATCAGTAATGAAAGATACGTCTATGTGAAAAGACCTGTTCTGCCTGCTGTTACCGGTAAGGCCTGCAGCGTTCAGTCAGAGGAAATTGTGCTTTTCCAGAGTACAGTCAATGAGATATGCGGTCCGTCTGAATCACTGGAGTACTCTGTGAAAAACAGGCACTATGTAATAAAGAAGATTCTTGGCCTGCCGGATTACCGCGGCGAGAATATAGGCTATCTGATAGTGGCCCTGGATACCACAGCCTTCCATGACTCTGCGAGAAAGACAGTGATATGGACGGTTCTGTTTGCCGCTGCTGTGCTCATTCTTTCGTTTCTCATACTGGATGTCAGTTTTGAAAAAATACTGAAGCGAGTAGTGGACCTGAATCGGTCACTTGCCACTGAAAAGGAAAATCTCACCAGACGCGTGGAAGAGCGTACACGGGAACTTGAAAAAAAGGCCGCCGAGTATGAGCAGATAGCTCACGCAATTGAAAATTCCATTGATGGAGTCATGTTCACTGATCTTGAACAAAGGGTTACATATATGAACAGGGCTGCGTGTGAGATGGCAGGATACGCGCTGGATGAAGTTATAGGACAAAAGGCAACCATATTTGCTCAGGACAAACACATAATAGAACGGGAAATACTTCCCGCCATGCACAAAAACGGCTACTGGAGCGGCGGTATGAATGCGCTAAGAAAAAATGGAGAAGTCCTGGAAGTGCTGGTGTCAGCGACTTTTATCAGACAGCCTGACGGAACGCCTGCAGGTATGGCGGTTACCTTGAGGGATCTTACTGAGATACGTCAACTGGAAAAGGAAAAGACAGCGGTGGAGCAGCAGCTCCATCAGGCCATGAAGATGGAAGCCATAGGGCGTCTTGCAGGAGGTATCGCCCATGATTTTAATAATATACTTAATGTAATCAATGGGTATGCCGAACTTGCGCTTATGGAAACCAGCCCTGAAGGACCTCTGCGCAGGAAATTAACAAATATCCTGGAGGCGGGAGAAAGGGCTGCGCGTCTGACTCAGCAACTGCTGGCCTTCAGCAGAAAGCAGATTATCAATGTGGAACCTGTTATTTTTAATGAGCTTCTGCAGGATCTCTACAGGATGATGAAACGTATCCTCGGCGAAGATATTGATATAATGATTGATACCTCCCCTGGGCTCTGGCCTGTAATGGTCGACCGTTCACAGTTTGAACAGATACTCATGAACCTGGTGGTAAATGCCAGGGATGCCATGCCATCAGGGGGAAGGCTCACCATTGAGACTGCAAATGTAACTGTTGATGAGGAGTACTCGCAAAGTCATTACAATATTCAGCCTGGTGATTACGTCATGATAGCTGTTTCAGACACAGGTGCAGGCATGACGGCAGAGGTAAAGGGAAAAATTTTTGAACCATTTTTTACCACAAAGGAACAGGGCAAGGGAACAGGCCTCGGGCTTGCCACTGTTTACGGTATAGTAAAGCAGAATAACGGTTTCATCATGGTTTACTCTGAACCAGGGCACGGGACCACCTTTAAAATTCTAATACCCAGGGTAGCTGATTCAGAGATTAAGGAAGATACCTGGGCAGACAGTGACAGGAATGTTCTCCACTATGGCGATGAAACCATACTGATAGTTGAGGATGATGAGGGTGTATGCAGGCTTGCAGAGGAAATGCTCTCAGACCTCGGCTATACGGTGCTTACAGCTCACCGGGCAGAAGATGCCCTGAACATTTTCAAACATCCTCCTGAAAAAATTCACATACTTCTCACAGACGTGGTGATGCCTGGAATGTCCGGCCCGGAGCTGGCTGACAAGGTGAAAACCATTCAGCCTGATGTGAAGATTCTTTTCATGTCCGGCTACACGGAAAATGCCATTGTTCACAAGGGCATTCTGAAATCCGGCATTCGTTTCATACATAAACCCTTTGCCATAAGAACACTGGCAGAGGCTGTAAGGCAGGTGCTTGACAGCAGGCATGTATAAGCCGGTATGGATAGCCCCCTGCTGCGGCAATGCGGATGGGGTATGATCAGGTCAGAACAATATCATCAATATATATGGTAACCACGTGATCCAGCCGGTGCATGAACAGGAGAAAACAGCAGATATTTCCAGGGTTAAGTCTGCGCCCTGTACCTGAAGTCCTGAGTTCGGACAGGTTGAATATTACGTTATTATCTCCTGGCTCAAGAGTTATCCTGCGATTAACCCTGTCTGCATATGGCGGATTATCCCTGCGGTCATCAATTCTGCATGTAAGGGTAAGGGGAACTGAGGCCGGATTAAAGATATGAATGGAGAGCCTCTGGTAACCATTCCATCCGTCTTTTACTCCAAATCCAAACCCCGGCCACTCAACCCCGGGATACATTTCCACCATAAGGCTGTA
>WFRQ01000060.1 GCA_015486425.1 Deltaproteobacteria bacterium
GCATCTACGGCGTTGCCTGACAATTGAAATGGACGCTTGAAGTAGGTGTTGTACGCCTGCGCGTCCTCCGCCTTGTATCTGCAGCACCCTGTAAGCAGATACAGGAGATTTTGCATGGACTTATTGAAAAGTTACCATTTTTACACCTCACAAACTGAAAAGCCCCCATAATGGGGGCTTTATCAGACTGCTTATTATAAGCGCAACGGGCTCAGATTTCAACAATATGCGGTCTGAGCATAATAACCATTTCAACTTTCTGATGATACTTGGTCTCACTCTTGAAAAGATAACCGAGATACGGGATATCCCCGAGAACCGGCACCTTATTACCTACTGTTCCCTCTTCATCACTGATAATACCGCCAATTACCAGCATCTGGCCATCTTTAACCCTGGCCATGGTTGTTATCTGCCTTAAATAAACCTTGGGAAGTCCTACCTGCGCATCACCGAATGTCTTATATTCAATTTCTCCATCAAGCTTTGTGGTAACAGGACTTAACTGAAGGATAATCTCACCATTTTCAGCTATATTGGCCATGACCCCCATTCCTATGCCCTGGAATATATCCTTTGTCTCCACATCATATGTGACTACTGAACTGCCGCCACTGTTATTAATATTGGATGTAACCCTGTCAATATAACGCAGTGTCTTGCCTCCTGTAATAACGCCTGGCTGACCATTCATAAGTGAAATCTTGGGGTTTGAAAGCACGGTCACATCGCCGAATTCATCTAAGAAGTTAAGGACAATACTGAATGAATCATTGGTCATCTGTACAGTGTCCAGAAATTTTGTCCAGCTCCCATCCTGGAATATCATTCCATTATCACCAAAGGTAGTGGTAAAGTTAAAATGATGATCTTTCAAAAGGCCGGACCAGTCTATGCCCCTGTAATTGGAATCATCAAGATGGACCTCAACAATCTTTGCCTCAATGATAACCTGGCGTGAGAGTTCTTTGTTGAGATTGGCAATATAGGTATCAACCTGCTCAATAAGCGAACGGGGTGCTGTAACAGTTATGATACCGAGAGGCTTGTCAATGGTATAAAAAATACCCTGCCTGGTGTTCGCATTTTCGTCTGCCTGCGCAGCGGCACCAGTTGGCTGGTTTGCCTGCTGCTGATTCCGCGATGCCTGCTCCTGCTCAAGAGAGGCCCTGTTCTGCTGTACACACTGGGCCTGAAGGGCCGCATTGCTGGGGTACTGCTGCCTGCACTGAGCCTGTATTCTGGCAATATCATCATCAGATAACCCTGTATTTGCTTCCGCCACCTGTGTAGTGGAGAGTTGCAGTATAGAGGCAAGGTTCGCGTCTATGGTCTGCCACATGTCTATCTCAGCATCATTGTGATCAAGCTGCACCATGCCGTGATAGTTATCAACAGCCTCGGCGCTTCCCAGGAAATCACCACCTGCAGAGGTCTGATAACTTCCTGTAATAAACGGGGTTGTCACATAAAACCGCTTGGTATCCTTATATTTTACGACTATGGTGTTATTTTCAAATTTATAAAAATAGTCAAGCTGCCTTAAAACATTATCCAGGGCCGCCCAGTAATCATCATCTGCCTTTATGTCCACGCTCACCCTGGCATTCTGATCAACATCACTGGCCCAGCTCACATTCATGCCCTTGATATCAGCAAGACTTCTGACAATTTTATTAAGCGGAACCTTGCCCACGCGTGATCTTACATTTGCACCTACTGTCATGGCAGGAAGCCTGGTTGAGCTCTCATGTTTCATTGTAATATCATGCAGAGAATAAGATGGCTTCCAGGAAATGGCAGGGCGGTAAGAGTTGCTCCCTCTCAAAGATTGAGGCAGCGTGGTCCCCTGAGCATTTTCGCTCTCCTTTGCCACCTGTACCGGGGTACCTGCTGCCTGGGCATCAGGCCCTGGAAGCTCAGCCGCATTAACCTGCGTTACTGCCGCCTCGTTCCTGGTATTTGACGCACATCCGTGCAACATCAGGGGAGCCAGCACTGCAAAAATCATAATTGTGCTGTTTTTCCAGCCGTTTTTCATATCTTTCAAGTACAACATGATATCCCTCTCTTATAGCATTTTTCCTGCGGCTATCTGCCCTGGTCCCGGTTTTCTGAATATGAACCTGATGTATTTATATTTAGAGCCTGCAGCCTCACCCTTGCAAATTGCTGCATATCGGCTGGAACATCTTTCCCGGCTGTGAGAATAGCCCTGTATTCCTGAACAGCCTTGTCTTTTCTGCCAAGATTTTCATATGTCCTGGCCTTGAGCATCATGAGATCAGGGGTAATGGAATAACCTGCCTCGATTCTATTAATAAGCCGAAGCGCCGTCCTGAAATCATTATGTGAAAAGGAAAAGACCGCGTAATTCCACAGTGTATCAAATGAGACATGATCTCCGGACATGGCCCGTTCAAAATAGCTCCTGGCATCTCCCGGCTTGTTCATGCGGGCCAGAGCAACTGCAGTTATAGCTGCTGCCTCACTGTCCTCAGGATCAAGCTCAAGCGCCTTTTTACCGTAATTATAGCCACTGAGCTCATCACCGTTCTTCAGGCATATATGAGCTGTTTTCTTAAGCAGTTCCGCATTATCAAACCATATATCCGACGCCTGCTTAAAGAGACGCTCCGCCGTGTCCGTATCACCCATGCGCTCGGCTGATTCTGCCTTTTTAATCAGCTTGCCGGCCTCACTGATCTTTTCAGGAGAAATTTTAGATACCTTGACTTGCTTTATATCCAGGCCCCGATTGATTTTTAACGATCTGTTCCGCTCCACACTGAGTCCTGAATCACTGCCCTGGTCAGGGACAACGGCAAAATCAAGCTCTGCGCCTGCCATGGAACCAGTCTCCCATTCCATCTTTTTCTCTGCGGGATAAATCATGAGGGTATTGTTGATCTCCTGGCTGGAAAGACCCTTGAGATTCTTTATAACCTGAAGGACAAAGGTCCACGGAACATCCTGAAGTGCCAGGGTTAAAGTGCCCTTTACACCCTCATCCACAACTATATTCTTCCTGCTTACCTTGCCGAGAAGGCGAAACACATTGTGAAGATCCACCTTGTAAAAATCAATACTGATTTTCTGGGGGCCAGACGCCTTTTTAACTGACTTCTTTTCCCCGCTTACGGCACGCTTCACAGGCATTGAGGATGACTGACCTGCTGCAGCCGTGTGAGTGTCGAGCTCTGCAAGCCAGTTTGTCACATCCGCCTCACTGCCTGCACCGGCAGCGTTTGTGGTAGTGGCTGAAACCATGCTGAAGGATGTCAGAAGGAACACCACACAAAGGCTCCAGACGCCCCATGCCCTCTGTCTGCTGATAATGTACTTACTCATCTATTTTTCCTCCGGATGAAGAAAAAGGACTCTCTGCGTCATAACCATCTCTCCCCTGATGTTCTCCGATTCTTCTTCCACTATCACCCGATCAGGCAAAATTGCCTTGACATGGCCGTTTCTGTAACCAACCGACATGTCAGGTGTAAGGATATAACCGATTCCAGAGGCATCCTGCGCCATGGCCATATTCTGCCCGGAATCTTCCACCACGATTGCAACAAGTCTCAACTGGCCTACATCCATGCATTCAAGCGGCGTGGCACAGGCTGAAGGCTTCTGGTTCTTAGCCTTTCTTACCACTCCCTTTTTTACCACACGTGCAGGTTTGGCCCTGAGAAAAGGCTGAAAAGGATCCGGCTTGCCAGCAGAGGAGTAGGCATAGGTAATGGGGGACAGAAGCTGATTCAACCGCTTCTCAAATTCCTTTACCTTTGGAGAAACCTTCTCTGAAGACTTCTTACTGTCATGCGCACTGACAGGAGCAGCGTAACACTGCCCAAGGACCATACTCAGCGCCACAAGGCAGCAGCTCAGGAGGCGTACAACACTCGCGCATGACAGACCATGGACCATGCAGACCGGGCATCCTGACATTTTATTTTTTTCTCTTAAGTCATGCATAGTTAAGACTCTACCGCCTTCTTCTTTTTTTCTTTTTCTTCTTGTTTCTTGCCTTCTGTTCCTCAGGGGTAAGGAATCTGTATGTGACAGCCTTGCATGTAGTGCTGATAACCCAGTTGCTGCCCCGTACAACATTATCACCACCTGACGATTGAGCACTGGAATTTTCCCTGCCGGCAGACACGGCCTTGCCACCTGCTGCATCTCCTGAGGCACCCGCCCCCTTCTGACTCCAGATATTGCTGGTCTCCTTGGCCTGGCCCATCTTAACCTCTTTTATATGTACAATACGGGCCATTTTGCCAACCTTGTCAAAAAAGACCAGGGTATTATGAAAAGGACCGCTGAAGGTCAGAGAGACCGGTATGGCAGCATAAAACCCCTGAACCTGCTCCCCTCCAGGCGTAAATGATTTCATTTCAAGACCAGACTCATTGCCGAGAGAAGATATTTCCGTGAGAACCGATGGGATGTCCTCTTTTTCAGGCAGCAGTTTCAAGGCCTGCTGAAGAATCTTTTCCATCTCCTGAAGATCATTTTCAAGCTGGGGAAGCCGCTTTTTCTTGGCCTCAAGAGTCCTGATCTCCTGCTTCAACTGAGGAATTCTGCTTGATATGCTCTTCATCTCTCCGAGGCTGCCTGCAAGAAAGAAATACCAGAACAGCCCAAGGGGAACTGCCCATGACGCCAGCAGGATAATCACTTTCTGCCACGCTGGAAGATTGTAAACAGCGTCAAAAAGCTGGGGAGGTATCTTGAATGTAGGTTTACTTAGCTTCACGGTTATGCCTTAATCTTTTTTGTTTTCGGCTTTTTTACCGGCCGGAGGTGATATTTTCAGACTCAAGGCGAACTGCATAAGATTATGTCCCTGAACCACTTTCAGTTTACTGCTTTTAAGCTTTACACCTGAACACATGGCCGAGGCATCAAGCCTGCGCATGAAGAGGGCCACTGTGTGGTTATCCAGTGCTACCCCGGCAAGATTCATATTTCCGCCACTTAACTGAAGACTTGTAAGCCAGAGACGATTCAGAGGCAGTGAAGTAACTATTTCATCCAAGGCCTGAACCGCAAAGGTCCTGCCCTGCTGTAATTTTTCTATGGAGGAGAATTTATTTTCAACCTCCTTTGTCTTCTGCTTTACGGCCTGAATCTTCTTGTTCACATAGGCAAGCTTCTTTTTCTGTGCCTCAAGCGCCTTCAACTCCTGACGCTGCATCATCACCTTGCCCTGGATGGTTGAACCTGCGCCCAGCAGTCCCACCAGAAGCAATACCAGCGACAGGAAAAAAACTGAAATCTGTTTCCGGACAGATTCTCTTTTTTTCCACTCTCTTACAGGAAGAAGGTTTATGGTTATCATTATGGAATGGTCCTCAATGCCAACCCGGCTGCAATGGTAAACTGAGGTGCAATGGCCTCAATATATTCCGGATTAATATCCTTCCCCATGCTGAACTGCTTCATGGGATTCATTAAAGAAACAGGTATGTCTATCTTGCCTGCCATGAATTCAGGGAATCCCCTCAGCAGAGAACCACCGCCGGATAGAAACACATGGGAAGGATGCTGCTCCGGGGGAGAGTTGGCCTGACAGAAATCTATGGCCTTCTTTATCTCATCAACCCAGACAGAACACAGCTCATCACAGATTGATCTGACCTCCTGAGCAAGGGCCTTGTCCTTTGCACCGGCGATTTTTACCTTCTCAGCATCCTCATGCCTCAGGCCTGTGGCCTCTTCTATTGAATCTGTCAACTGCCTGCCGCCAAAGGCCATATCCCGTGTAAACAGGGAATTGCCGTGACTGATTACATTCATATTGGTCTTGCTTGCGCCAATATCAATCAGGGCAACAGGCTCGTTCAGCACGCCAAACGCGCCCTCAAAGCTGTTACCAAGGGCAAAAGCATCCACATCAATGACAGAAGGAACAAGGCCTACCTCCTGAATGATTCCGGCGTACTCGTCCACGATTTCCCGCTTGGCTGCAACAAGAAAGATATCACAGTTTGGATGCTCTTCAGTGGCCTCCCTGAGCACATAAAAATCGACGTAAACCTCATCTATTTCAAACGGCACATATTTCTCAGCCTCTACCACCAGGTTGTCTTCAATTTCCTTTTCGTCGTGGTAATTTACCGTGATACGCTTGACTATTACCGAATACCCTGCAATAGAAGTGGAAACATGCTTTACTCCTGGCTTGAGATTTTCCACCAGGGCCTTGAGCGCTCCCACAACAGCCTCTCTGTCCTTTACTGACCCATCCACTATCGCACCATCAGGGACCAGGGCACGGCCAGCCTTTTTCATCTCGATTTGGGAATCGCTTCCGTTAATCTCTACCAGCTTTATAGTGTCCGATCCCAGATCAAGACCAAGGGTATGCGGCTTACGCTTTCCTAATTTGTCAGATAAAAATGGCAGTTTCATATTTCATTATGTTGTGGTGCGCAGTTAAACTTTCATGTTGCACTGTCCAGCCTGTGCAACTCCCATATCATGAAAAGTGCAAACGAAAGCTCAATGTATTTTCACGATAAAATACCTGCATACATGTTATGATCGCGGCAGGTTTCTTTATCCGGTTAAAATGTTGTCAATAGTTCTTTCATCTAAACCGCTTAATTCAGGTTTCATTATTTTCTATATCGGAAAGGGGAAATATTTTCTTAACCGTTTCATGCTTTTTTTACTGCAGGGTTCGGATAAGAGGCTATATCATGGAGCAGCAGCAAAGCCATAAGCACAGCCACAGGCTTCCCGTTCCTGTCAAAGGCTGTATAATGTCCTGTCTCTGAGCCATACCAGGCTGAATCAGGTTTAAATTTTTTTATTATATCATAAAATTTTATAATCATAATATATTTTTTAAGGAAAAAATTATCATGACTGCACAGCAGAAAATCAGAAACTTTTCCATAATCGCCCACATAGACCATGGAAAATCAACGCTTGCGGATAGAATCCTGGAATATACCGGCGCTGTGTCAGCACGCGATATGAAAAAGCAATATCTGGACCAGATGGATATTGAACGGGAAAGAGGCATTACGATAAAGGCGCAGTCAGTGCGACTTGCCTACACGGCCGATGACAGAGAATCATACATACTTAACCTCATTGACACCCCGGGGCACGTGGATTTTTCATACGAAGTTTCAAGAAGCCTTGCAGCATGTGAAGGAGCGCTTCTTATAGTGGATGCCACACAGGGCGTTGAGGCACAGACACTGGCCAATGTATATCTGGCACTGGAAAATGATCTTGAAATTATACCGGTGCTTAACAAAATAGACCTGGCAAGCGCTGAACCGACCCGGGTTGCCCAGGAAATAGAAGATATTATCGGCCTGGATGCGTCAGATGCCATAGAGGTCAGCGCCAAAAAGGGTATTGGCACAAAAGAGGTGTTGGAGGCCATTGTAAAAAAGGTACCTCCACCGTCGGGGGACACTGACGCTGCCTTAAGGGCCCTGATATTTGATTCGTGGTTTGATCCGTACCAGGGCGCGGTGGTTATGATAAGGGTGGTAGATGGCCAGCTCAGAAAGGGTGACAAAATAAGAATGATGGCCACAGGCCGAAGTTATGAAGTGACCGGCCTTGGCGTTTTTCTGCCTGACCCTGTACAGGTACAGGAACTCAACCCAGGGGAAGTAGGCTTCATGGTGGCAGCCATCAAGACAGTTCGTGACACCCAGATAGGCGATACCGTGACCCATGAAAAAAAACCGGCTCAGCAGGCCCTCCCTGGCTTCAAACCCGTAAAGGCAATGGTATTCTGTGGTCTTTATCCTGTTGATTCCGCCCAGTATGACCAGCTCAAGGAAGCTGTGGAAAAATTGTGGCTTAATGACCCGGCTTTTTCCTATGAACCAGAAAGCTCCATAGCGCTGGGATTCGGCTTCAGATGCGGCTTTCTTGGTCTGCTTCACTTAGAAATAGTGCAGGAAAGGCTTGAACGCGAATACCAGTTGAAACTCATAAGCACAGCTCCTGCAGTTTCATACAGGGTGACCCTTACCAGCGGTGAGGTGATTCAC
>WFRQ01000061.1 GCA_015486425.1 Deltaproteobacteria bacterium
ACACTAATGGTAACAACCTTATCCCACGTATGCGCCTTGCCTACACAGATATCAGCAACACCAACACCGGCACCAGTATCAGGGTAGGGCAGGACTGGATTCCTATTTCCACATTAAATCCTAATACTGTGGATTTCGGTATCCTCTCTGCTTCCGGTAACCTGTGGTGGCGCATTCCTCAAATCACTCTTAGGCAAAGATTCGGTGATATAGAACTTACCGGTTCTGTCATGAAACACCGTAGAACCGACACGGCTAATGAGGATCGTATGCCCTGGGTGCTCGCCAGGATAGCACTCAACGGCGGCTTGCTTGGAGAGGGTAACCTGCTTGCAGTAGGCGGTGGGTACAGGCATGCAACCTATGAAACGAACTCATCTATCAATACTGACCGGTGGCTGGTGACCGGAGAGGCCAGATATGGTATTGGGCCGTTCCTCTTCCAGGGCGAACTCTGGACAGGCGCAGGTATAGGGAAAAACTTCCTGAGGTATGATCTGGATATTGCTGATGATGGAAGTCCTGCGTATGCCTATGGTGGCTGGTGTGACCTGACCTACAAACTGAATGCCATGTCTTTCACGGCTGGATACGGGTTTGACAACCCCAACAACGGAGATATCAAAACTTTTGACTATAATGGCGCCAATCCGGACAGGCGTTTTACCAGAAATGAACAATATTATCTCAATACGTGGTACACCCTCACCAAGCCTCTACAGGTTGGTTTAGAATGGATACATATAGAAACCGAACGTCATTCAGAGATTAACACAGGTAACAGGTACACCGCCTCAATGAAGTATTGCTTCTGATTGTTGCAACAGGGGAAATTCACCTAAACTTTCATGACATGGGGCTTGTCACCCCCTGACATGAAAGTTAGCTCAAAGCTCAAAGTCGGAAGCTGAAAGCCAACATGGCTTCCTTTACTTTGAGCCTTGAGCTTTCAGCTTTGAGCAGATACTAACAGGACGCAGATAAACGCAGACTTCGTACGCAGATAGGGCCAAGGGAAATCTGTGTTTTTCTGTGTTCATCTGTGTCCAATAATTAATTTACCTTTCCATAGGCCCCTGCCATATCCACAACAACTTCAGGTTCAAAGTCCGCAGTAAACACTGACAGGTCCTTCCCATCCACATCACCATCCCGATCACCATCACCAATGAAAAGCGACGGATTAACCAGGGTTCTTATGCTGTCTGAGGCTGTTTCTGAACCTGTTGCCCTGACATATATGGTATGAAAACCTGCAGGATATCCTGAGGCATTCCAGAACCCCTGCCAAACCGGGCTGGAGCCAACCTGGCTCATATCCTGCCATTCCCCAGTATCATCGACACGGAACTGCACCTGCTTTATGGAGCCGCTGTCAAATATCAGGGCCCTTATTGGGTTCGCATGTCCTGCCGGAACCGCATATGCCAGGGGATTGGGATCGTCTCCAAGGGCCTGGTCTATTGGGGCTGTTATTACCACAACGGGCCATGTTTCAGCCTCGGCAGGCACCACGGAAAGGCCATTACCGTCTACTGCCATGATGGCATAGTGGTGGTGGTCAGACTTTCCAAGAGAGGCAAAATTGAGATAGAGAACACCCTGTTCCAGGTGGTCATAATAAAAATTTTCACTGTATTCATGGGTATGGCCAAAGCCATAAAGGGAGACCCCGTACTGGTCCACAAGATCAAGAAATGCCCCGCGCCCGTATGTAAGGCCTGTATCAGTTACGGTGGTGTAGTGGGCATCCAGCGGATGATGGCCGAATATCAGGGTCAGTTCGCTGTCCGGATGCTGACTCAGTTCAGAATCAATGAATGATAACTCCACAGCGTCAAGGCCTGCATGATCACCATAATTATCCCAGGGCCATATACTGAAGGAAGCGCCGTCATTCCCTGCGGTGTTCACGGCAAGAAAATGGTACGAGCCAAAATCAAACTGCCGTGACCATGAATGCTGACACGTTCCTTCCGCCTGACCCTGAATCGAATTTGCGAGATAATACGCAAAGCCGGCATCATTGTATGCATCGTGGTTGCCAGGGATATCATAGTAAAAAGAGGCGTCTATGCCTGCTGCATGGAGAATGCCCCGATACCTGTCCCACTCATCCTGATACGGACCATTGGGGATCAGTCCGCCGTCTGTGGAATCTGTAAGATCTCCGGCATTGACTATAAACAGGGGGTTAATGACCTGCCTCGCCTCTGTAACAGCCCACTCAAGGTAGTCTGTATCCTGACTGCCTGATGTGCCGATATGGGTATCTGAAATCACCATGAACCAGAAAAGACGGCTTGCGCTCCAGTGATAATAACCATCTGCTCCTGCTGCGGATAAGGCAGGGGCGGCAATCAGGACAGCGAAGATAAGAAACAACGATATCCAACGTGACATATCATTTCCCTCCTGCCCGTTTTTCCATCTTTTGGATAAGATCATCCAGAACCGCGTTGCCCCCCGGGCCTTTCCGGCTTCGGGCTGTGCGCAACTGCCTCAACACGTCAAGGGCCCCCTGATAATCACCTGCCATCTCCAGGGCAGATGCAAGTTTAAGTTGTATATCTTCACGATCCGGCGCTATGGCAGCAGCCTTTCTGTAAATTTCCACGGCCTGCTTGTACTTTTTCTGAACAAACAGTGTCCGTGACAGATGGAGATATGGTTCCACCCATTGCGGTTCCATGCGTATGGCCTGGGAAAATGCAT
>WFRQ01000062.1 GCA_015486425.1 Deltaproteobacteria bacterium
ACATGGATGGTTGCAGTTGGCTCCAACCTGTCGGCGCTGTGGATTCTCGTTGCAAATGGGTGGATGCAGTTTCCTACCGGCATGAAATTCAATCCCGATACGGCCAGGTTTGAGATGCAGAACGTATTTGACGTTATCCTCTCTCCAGTGGCAATAAGCAAATTTACACATACCACCAGTTCAAGTTTCGTTCTTGCATCCCTTTTCGTAATATCTGTATCATCTTGGTATCTTTTGAAAAAACGCCATACGCTCATGGCAAGAAGGAGCATCATTGTTGCATCTGTGTTCGGTCTGCTTGCCGCGATATTTACGGCAGGCACAGGCGATGAGGCCGCTTACTCTGTGGCACAGCACCAGCCCATGAAGCTGGCAGCCTTTGAGGGACTGTGGCAGGGAGAGAAAGGCGCAGGCCTTGTTGCTGCAGGTGTCATAAATCCGGACAAGAAACCAGGGGACAGTCAGAATGCGTTCAGTTTTGAAGTGAGGATTCCAGGGCTGCTGTCCCTGCTTGCCAACAGGGAGGCTGGAAGTTTTGTTCCTGGTATTAATGACCTGGTTTATGGAAATCCGGAGCATGGCATTACAGGTGCTGTTCAGCGCATGGAAACCGGCAAAAAGGCCATTGATGCACTTGCCACCTACAAACATGCGCAGAAAAAAGGCGATACCGCAATCATGGAGGGGGCGCTTTCCGAATTCAACCGGTACAGCGACAATCTCGGCTATGGATATCTCCAGTCACCGGAAGAGGCGGTTCCTCCTGTGGCCATCTCTTTTTACTCATTCCATATAATGGTGATCCTCGGCTCGTTTTTCATACTGTTATGTGCCGCCTTTCTCTTTTACGGCATAAAAGGCAGACTTGAGGGCAAGGTATTTCTCAACCTGATTGGCCTGGTTTCCTTTTTTCTCGCGCTTGCCGCATCACAGGCAGGGTGGGTAGTGGCAGAGGTTGGCAGGCAGCCATGGGCCATTCAGGGGCTGCTCCCTGTCACTGTGGCGCGTTCAAATCTTACAACAGGCACGGTACAGACAACTTTTTTCATGTTCCTCGTGACATTTACCGTGCTGCTTCTTGCGGAAGTCAGGATTATGTCCAAGCAGATAGGCAAGGGACCAGAGGAGGTGGATTAAGATGATTGGAAACCTTGATACAGCGGTTCTGCAGCATTTATGGTGGCTCCTCTGTTCTGTTGTTGGCTCTCTGTTCCTTTTCATGACTTTTGTGCAGGGCGGTCAGACGCTGCTGTGGCAGATAGCAAAAACAGACGTTGAAAAGGATATGGTAATAAATTCCCTTGGCAGAAAATGGGAGCTTACCTTTACCACGCTGGTACTCTTTGGAGGCGCGCTTTTTGCCGCATTCCCCAAGTTCTATGCCACCAGTTTCGGCGGTGCGTACTGGGTGTGGGTAATTATACTTTTTACGTTCATTATCCAGGCGGTAAGCTATGAGTACAGAAAAAAACCAGGCAATCTTCTGGGAACAGGCGTTTACGAGTTGTTCCTTTTCATTAACGGAAGCCTTGGGATCCTGCTTATAGGGGCCGCTGTAGGCACCTTTTTTACAGGCTCCAACTTTGTGCTGAATGAGTACAACTTCGTGCACTGGACCAGTCCCCTGCGTGGTCTTGAGGCTGCCTTCAACTTTTTCAATGTATCACTCGGTGTTTTCCTGGTATTCAATGCCAGAAGCCTTGGCTCAATGTACCTGGTGAATAACCTTGATTTCACCAATATGCCTGAATTTGAGAAGAGGGTCAGAAACGGTGCCATTGTGAACCTGTTATGCGGGCTTCCGTTCCTGGTTTACGTGCTTGCAAGGCTGGTATTCATGGACGGCTACGCAGTGGACCCGCAAACCGGCCAGGTATTCATGGAACCTGGAAAGTATCTCCATAATCTTCTTGCCATGCTTCCTGTTGCAGGCATGCTGGCAGGCGGGCTTGTTCTTGTCATTCTTGGCATAGTTCTCACCAGCCTCATCAAAACCAGGGCAGGAATATGGCTTGCCGGGCCTGGAACAGTTCTTGTGGGGCTGTCTGTTTTTCTTACAGCAGCTTATAATAATACGCCTTTTTATCCTTCAAAGGTGGACCTGCAGTCAAGCCTTACAATATTCAATGCCTCAAGCAGCCACTACACGCTCACGGCAATGACCTATGTGGCAATGGTGATTC
>WFRQ01000063.1 GCA_015486425.1 Deltaproteobacteria bacterium
CCCCAAGGAGCATTATGTCATCTCCCACCTCAAGGGTCCCCTCTACGATCCAGGCATCCACAGCAATAATACCTGGCATTGCCAGGGTTTTTTCCAGTATGTCGGAGAGTTTCACCTCATCTGCGCTGACATCAATCTTCACCACTTTATTGCCGGAAAGGTCATCGGCCCTCACAAATCCGTTATGAACAAGCACCATCCCCGCGCCGGATATGCCTGGTCTTGATCTCAAAGCTCGTGTAAATTCGTTTATATCAAGCTCTGCAGGCCCCTGTATTATTTTCATAAATCTGCTCCTGTATTCTGGAATAGTCAGCCATATGGGGATTCCGATTACAAAGGAAATGCAGTAAATACGGCAATCCCGAAGGGTTTCAATTTTTTGAACCTCTCAGTTTAATGATCAATAGTTCAATTCAGGTGACGCTTTCCCGGAAAGCGTAACATGGCCTGTCATTTTTTCAATGAGCCTATGGCAATGGATCAGATTCAGTCGTATATTCAGGCATTATGGCAGGCACCCTGAAAAAAATCGCAAAAAAGCTTACTTCCCGCCTTTTCATAACCGGCTATCAGGCCTCCTTCCTGGTCCTGCTGGCGCTGTTCTCTGTTGTAGCCACCATCAGCGCAATCGGCACCTACCGTATTTCCATGCAGGGGGCAAAAAACCTTCTTGAGACAAGAGCTGTTGACGTGGCAGTGAACATAGGATTCACCCTTGAGCGGCTTGGGCTCAGAAGTGATATGTTTGAGGAACTGCTAAGCAGTGACCAGTGGGAGCATCTCGCGTTTCTCACCCTGTATGACAGGGACGGAACCATACTCATTCACTCCAACCAGGTCCTTTCAGGCAGGAGAGTCTATGACGAAAGGGTTCAGGAAGTACTGAGGACCATGAGGCCCAGGATAAGTTTTCAGAAACTGGCAACAGGAGAAGAGGTATTTGTGCTTTACTTTCCGCTGAGCCTTCATATTGCCCCTGAAACGTCAGACCACCTGCCTGAAGCAGAGGCCCTTGCCGTGCCTGACAACAACGGCCTGGGTACAGGGCTGGACACGCTGAAACCCTCTCCTGTGGCAAGAACTTTCTGTCTCAAAGTTGCCCTGCACCCGTACAAGGCCTATGCCATTACCAGAAAGGCAAACATACAGCTTGGCCTTATAATCTCCTCCATTGTGATTCTCTGGATACTGGCGCTTTTTTTCATCAGGTCATGGAGACGCAACTACAGGCTGGAAGAACAGCTCAGGGAACAGGAACGACTGGCCGTGCTTGGACAGATGGCTGCTGTGCTTGCGCACGAGATCAGAAATCCGCTCAGCAGCATAAAGGGCTTTGCCCAGATACACATGGAAGACTCGGCAGGGCCTGAAGACACTGAGGACCTCAGAGAAGACATGGAGCTTATAGTTGAGGAAACTGTACGGCTGGAACGACTCACAAGCGCCCTTCTGGAATATGCCCGCTCTCCTGATCTCCGTAACACGGCATTTCGCCTTGAGGAGTTCTGTAAGGACCTTGTACGCCATGTGGCAGGTGCGGGAGACGCTGATCTGGTTGACATTGAGTGCGACAGCGGGGAAGTCCATATGGACAGGGAAAAATTCCTTCAGATCATAATAAACCTTGTGCAGAACGCTGTTGATGCTGTCAGAGACCAGGAGGACGGGCGGGTCAGCCTGTCTGTCAGACTCAGGGATAACATGATTGATCTGCATGTATCTGATAACGGGCCTGGCATACCTGAGGAGGTTCAGAAAAAACTCTTTGAGCCCTTTATGACCACAAAGACCAGGGGCACTGGACTGGGGCTCAGCATTGTAAAACGCCTCTGTGATGCAATGGGGGCAAAGATCAGCATTGACAGCGGGCCGGACAGGGGCACTGAAGTCCTTATAACCTTCCCGCAGTTCATAAGCATCCCGGGCCAGGAGTAACACATGGAAACAGAAGGTATTTATTCCCTGACTGTAACATGCGCCGCAGGGCTTGAACCTTTATGCGCAGATGAGATAGAAACAGCAGGCGGAAAGGTTTATGAGCAGGCCAGGGGCATACTTTTCTGGAGGGGGAACCTTGCCGCTGCCTACACCATGTGTCTGTGGTCACGGTTTGCCTCACGGGTTATACTGAACATCGCGGAGTTTGACGCACCTGATGAAAACAGACTCTATAAAGGGTGCTGGAAGGTGGACTGGCAGCAGCACATGACCAGTCAAAAGACATTTGCCGTGGACTGCACGCTGACGCGCTCTGCCATGAGACACAGCCGCTTTGCCGCACTGAGGGTCAAGGATGCCATTGCTGACCAGTTCAGGGAAAAAACAGGAGTCAGGCCATCTGTAAAAGTTGAACGCCCGGATGTAAGAATTCGCCTCCATGTGCATGAAGACAGGGCCACGCTTGGCATTGATCTTTCAGGAGAGAGCCTTCATCGGCGCGGATACCGCTCCGCAGGCGGAGGTGAGGCGCCGCTGAAGGAGAGCCTTGCCGCTGCCATTGTGACACTTGCAGGCTGGAGCCCGGATATTTCCCCTGACACCATGTTTCTTGACCCCATGTGCGGCTCAGGCACGCTGCTTGTAGAGGCAGCGCTTATCTATGGAGACTCGGCGCCGGGGCTCTCCAGGAGTTACTTTGGCTTCACGGGCTGGAATGGCCATGATGCAGAGCTGTGGTCAGGCATAGTAAACCGGGCTGTAACCCGTGAGGAGGCAGGCATGGAAAAGCCCTGGCCTGTATTCATGGGATATGATGCAGATCCTGCCATGGTGGCTGTTGCCCGCAGGAACATTGACCAGGCGGGTCTTTCAGACAGAATAAGTGTTAAAAAATCCCAGCTTGCTTTTTTGAAACGCCCGTCAGCAAGGGGATTTGTCATCACCAATCCTCCCTATGGAGAACGTCTCCTTGAAAAGGAGGAGTCAACGCGGCTTTACCAGGCAATCGGTCGCATACTGCGAACCGAGCTGCACGGCTGGCACGCAGGTATCTTTGCCTCAAACCCGGACATGGGCCACCGCATGGATATCAGGTGGGAACAGAGCCACAGGCTCCTTAACGGACCAATAAAATGCAGACTTTTCTGCGGCACTGTCCCTGCCATGGAACATGACCACTTCAGGTGGCAGATCAACTCTCCGGGGGCAGACACCTCTGCCCCTGCCTTTGCAAAC
>WFRQ01000064.1 GCA_015486425.1 Deltaproteobacteria bacterium
AGCATTATTGCATCGCCTATCCAGTTTGTGGCGCGAACGAGTATTTTTTTATAGATTGTCATTTCAGAGATAAGTCACTCCCAAGCTCTGCCAAAGGTCTAACCTGATTTGAGTGATTTGCTGGTTCCCAAACTCCAGTTTGGGAACTATGAACCGGAAACTCCTGCTTCCCCACTTCCTTGAGCACACAATTTAATAAACTGCAGGAGCGTATTTTCATTGTTCGTTGTGCCTGCCACAGGAATGGCAGTTACCGTGAAAACAGCTCAAAGCTGAAAGCTCAAGGCTCAAAGTAAAAGGATTGTGATTTCTTACCTTTTCTCCTCTATCTTCCGCCTTTGAGCTTGGAACCAACTTTCATGCTCAGGGGTGGCAAGATGCCTTGTCATGAAAGTTCAGGTCTCAGATAATCCCATGCAGTGAATGTCCTTTTGATGCAAGCTCATCAACCCGTCTTGTTACCGCAGGGTCTTCAATGAGCGGCGGTGCATGGTGGGGCTTAAGCCTTGCATCTATTATAAGCGCCTTTCCGCATCCCCAGTGTTTGAAACTGGTAAAGCTCCCTGTTCCATAAATATCATGTGAGGGATTGGAGCGGGTAAATGTAACCCAAAGGAAATTATTCAAAGTACGGGCGGTAAATTCCGCATCATCGCACAGTATTACAAGGGGGATGGAATCATCTGCAAGTGCATGATCAAGGCTCTCAGAAAAATCCGCCATCAGCTCCTGCTCCTGGTGGTAAGTGGTGAATTCAGGCGCCTTGATTGCCATAACTCCAGGCATTACCATGCAGGGTGTGCTGAAGCCATGGGGCAGGAAAAAATCGCCCGGGATGGCGGATGAAAGAGTGCGTTTCTTTTCTCCTGCTGCGGCTATTACTACCTTTGAGCCGTGGTTAAGCCCGCTTCCTGAGTAATCCAGGGTGTCAATGGTGGTACGTGTCTGAAAATGCAGGTCACGCGCCCAGTCAATGCGCTCAAGAAGATGCATGAAAAAATCGTCAATCCTGTTGATATCAAGCCCTGGATTGTCCTCGTGTGCCACTATGAGCAGGTACTTTGCAAGGGAGCACTGGCCAAAGCCGAGGACAGCGTTTGCCAGTGTTAAAAGCTCCATTGGCTCACGCTGGCGATATGGCACGTATCGCTCGCTTCCAATGGCAAGAAGCAGCGGATGGACACCTGCGGCATCCACAGCATGCATGGCGTGAAGGCCGGGAATCTCCACAGGGACCATTGGAGCAGTAATCTCATGTATGAGCTTTCCAAACGTGGTGTCCTCCTGAGGCGGGCGGCCCACTGCTGTAAAGGGCCATATAGCGTCCCTGCGATGGAACACACTGTGCACATTCAGGAACGGGAATTCATGCACAAGGCTGTAATATCCCAAGTGGTCGCCAAACGGGCCTTCCGGCATGGTCTTTCCGGTATCAACCGTGCCTGTTATGCAGAAATCAGCCTCTGTGGAGATGAAGAAACCGTCACGGTATGTATACCTGAACCGCCTGCCTCCAAGCATACCTGCGAACATCAACTCTGAAAGACCCTCTGGCAGAGGCATTACCGCTGCCACCGTATGGGCTGGCGGCCCGCCAACAAATATGCTTACCTTCAGGGGCTGGCCCTTTTCCAGGGCCTTTGCGTGATGGATGCCCATGCCCCTGTGAATCTGGTAGTGAAGCCCGGCCTGTCTGTCCTGTTGGTACTGATTGCCGGATATCTGTATCCTGTACATTCCCAGGTTGGAGTGCATGACTCCGGGGTTATCCGGGTCTTCAGAATAGACCTGGGGCAGAGTTATGAAAGCGCCTCCATCATCAGGCCAGCTTTTCACCTGGGGGAGGTTTGAAAGCGTGGTGTCGCTTTCAAGCACCGGTCCTGTCCTGACCTTTCGCGGAAAAGCGCACAGGGCAGTAAGGGACGCTGCGGCAAGCCCTGGAAGAGCACGCAGATTCCTGAGTTCAGCGGCGGGGTCGGCCTTCATTCTGATTATACGTGCTACTCGCTCCAGAGTATCCCTGAATATGAAGCGGCAGCGCTCCATGGTGCCGAACAGGTTACAGACAGCAGGAAAGGAGCACCCTTTAACCCTCTGAAAAAATATGGCCGGGGCCTGGGCTGCATAGGCCCTTCGCTGTATCTCAGCCATTTCAAGCTCAGGCGATACCTCTTCTGTCACCCTGACAAGGTGAC
>WFRQ01000065.1 GCA_015486425.1 Deltaproteobacteria bacterium
AGGGCGTGCGGCTGCAGCGCACCATGCTCGACCTTAGTTTTTCTGACGCATTCAAGGGTGAGCGCATTGCAGATGCATACGAGCGGCTGCTGCTTGAGATAACCCTTGGCCACCAGGCCCTGTTTGTTCACAGGGCTGAGGTGGAGCGTTCCTGGATATGGATAGATTCCATTCAGGAGGCATGGAAAGAGAGTAATGAGCCGCCGAAGTCCTATCCTGCCGGAAGCTGGGGACCTGTAGGATCCGTGGCGCTTCTTGCCAGGGATGGCAGGGAATGGGAAGAGTAGAGGAATAAGGCATGTATAAAATTAATGAGTTCCCTGACCGCCAGACCCTGGTAAATGCGCTGTCTGATGAGATAGCCTCACTGCTTGCAGCAGGGATAGAGAAAAAAGGCAGGGCAAGCCTTGCGGTGTCAGGAGGTTCAACTCCTGTAGCCCTTTTTGAGGAGCTTTCCTCAAAGGATATACCGTGGGAAAAGGTTGTTATTTTTCTTGTTGATGAGCGCTGGGTGGAGCCAACTGATCCTGATTCCAATGAAAAGCTGGTGCGTGACCATCTGCTGGGAAACAGGGCCGCGGCTGCCACCTTTATCGGTATGAAAAACAGCGCACCCACTGCAGGTGAAGGAGAAGCAGGGTGCGAGGAGCAGCTTAAAAAGGTGCCTGTTCCATTTGATGTGCTGATACTGGGAATGGGCGGGGACGGTCATACGGCATCCCTGTTTCCCGGAGCGAAAAAACTCCCTGCTGCAACAGATATGAAGTCAGGCAGAACCTGCATGGCCCTTGCTCCATTGACAGCGCCGCATGAACGTATGAGCCTTACGCTTCCTGTTATACTCTCGGCAGGGAATATATTCCTGCATATTGTTGGGCCTGAAAAAAAGAAAGTGCTTGAAAATGCCCTGTCTGACGGGCCGCCCGAAGAGATGCCCATACGTTTTGTGCTTAGAAATGAAGAGAAGCCGGTAAACGTGTACTGGGCGCCGTAGAAGTAGCTCAAAGCTGAAAGCTGAAAGCTTAAAGTTCAAGGCTGAAAGTTCAAGGTCCTGCTCGTTCCCAAACTCCAGTTTGGGAACGTACAGCCGGAAGTTCCAGCTTCCTGACGAGGACAGATTGTCCCACCCCGAGGTATCAATAAGGAGGGAGCATTCCCCGTTTGTTCCGCCTTTTCTATTATTGCAGAGGCTGTGTGGCTTTTTGAGGCTTGTTCTGCGAGAAAACCTGCATGGAACGTTCGTAAGACCTCATAACAGTTTCAGAACCAGTCTCAAAAAGTTACATAGCCGCAGCACGTTATGATATTGGGACAAACGGGGAATGCTCCCAATAAGGAAAGAAGCAGGAGCTTCAGACCAATAGATACCCAAACTGGAGTTTGGGCACCAGCAATTACGCGGAACAGCTACAAAGGCAAAAAAAATGCTGAATAGCGACAAAAAGGAATCATCATGAATCCGGCAATTGAAAAAGTAACTCAGAGAATCATTGAACGAAGCAAATCCCACAGGGAAGCCTATCTCAGGCGAATTGATGAAAACAGGGGTAAGGGCGTGTTCCGGGACAGCCTGGAGTGTTCCAACCTGGCCCATGACCTTGCGGCATGCGGAAAGAACTGCCGTCATGCGCTGATGAGAGACGATGTGCCCAACATTGCCATTATCACAGCATATAACGACCTTGTCTCTGCCCACGAGCCGTACAGGACCTATCCGGAACTGCTGAAAGAGGCAGTGGCAGAGGCAGGTGGAAATGCCCAGGTGGCAGGCGGGGTGCCTGCAATGTGCGACGGCATTACACAGGGAGAGCCCGGCATGGATCTGAGCCTCATAAGCCGTGATGTCATTGCCATGTCAACTGTAATTGCCCTTTGCCATAACGTATTTGACGGGGCCATGCTGCTTGGAATCTGTGATAAGATACTTCCCGGCCTTCTCATGGGCGCGCTGCAGTTTGGCTACCTTCCCATGATCCTTGTTCCAGGCGGTCCCATGACTTCAGGCATAGAACACAGTGAAAAGAACAAGGTGCGGGCCCTCTTCGCCCAGGGCAAGGTGGGCAGGAAGGAGATGCTTGAGACCGAGGTCAAGGCATATCACAGCCCTGGCACCTGCACATTCTATGGAACAGCCAACTCCAATCAGCTTATGGCCGAGATGCTTGGGATGCACCTTCCGGGCTCATCCTTTGTAAATGCAAATACTGATCTCCGCAGGGCCCTTACCAGAGCGGCAGCACATCAGGTAACGGGCATGACAAGCCTCGGAGACAGCTACACACCCATAGGCCAGGTAATAAGCGAAAAATCAGTGGTAAACGCAATGGTGGGCCTCATGGCAAGCGGTGGCTCCACCAACGAGACCATGCACCTCGTAGCCATTGCAAGGGCTGCGGGCGTGCGGATTGACTGGGCGGATTTCGAGGAGATTTCAGATAATGTCCCCCTGATTGTCCGCATCTATCCCAATGGCAGCGGTGACATAAACACCTTCCAGCAGGCAGGGGGGATGGCGGTCTTTATCCGCGAGCTTCTTGAAAACGGCATGCTGCACGAGGACGTCATGACTGTTGCAGGAGAGGGCTTCAGGCGGTACACCCAGCAGCCTGTTCTTGAAGGAGAAGAGGCAGTATGGAAACAGGGACCGGCAGAGAGCAGTGATCCCGGAACCATTGCAACCGTGGCCCGCCCCATGGACAAGGTTGGTGGCACGAAGATTCTTCAGGGCAACCTGGGCAGGGCAGTAATGAAGATATCAGCGCTTAAGGATGGGGAAAACACCTATGTTGAGGCGCCTGCAATGGTATTCCACAGCCAGAAGGAGCTTGAGGACGCCTTTCATGAAGGCAGGCTGGACAGGGACCTTGTTGCAGTTGTGCGTTTCCAGGGGCCGCGGGCAAACGGTATGCCAGAGCTTCACAAGCTCATCATGTTCCTTACTGTGGTAATGCAGCGTGGTTACAGGGTCGGGCTTGTGACAGACGGCAGGCTCTCCGGGGCGTCAGGCACTGTGCCATTTGCCATTCACTGCACGCCTGAGGCTGCTGCAGGGGGGAATATTGCAAGGGTCCAGGACGGCGATGTGATCGTCATGGATGCTGCAAACAGCCGCCTTGAATTAAAGGTGGATAAACAGGAACTGGAACAGCGCCCATGCGCAAAGGCAGACCTTGAAGGCTCGCATTATGGCCTTGGCAGGCAGATATTTGCTGCTCTCAGGAAGGAGCAGCTTGGAGCGGATAAAGGGGCATCTGCCATATTCGCATATACAGAGGAGTAAGAACAATGGCAGACAGAAACTGGAAGATATCACCCCTTGAAATCGTAAAAACCGGGCCGGTTATACCGGTCATGGTGGTTGAAAAACTTGAATATGCCGTACCAATGGCAAAGGCCCTGCTTGCAGGCGGTGTCAAGGTACTTGAAATAACCCTCAGGACCCCGGTTGCCATTGATGTTATCCGGGCAATCAGCAGCGAGGTGCCGGATGCCATAGTTGGTGCGGGAACTGTGCTTACCCCTGAAGAGTTGCACATGGTGGCGGACGCAGGCGGGACCTTTGCCCTGAGCCCCGGCATGACCCCGGCTCTCCTTGAGGCAGCAAATAACGGCCCCATTGGTTTTATACCAGGCATTGCCACCTCTTCAGAGCTCATGATGGGCATGGAGATGGGCTACGATGTGTTCAAGTTTTTCCCTGCAGAGGCAGCAGGGGGAGTGAATGCCATCAAGTCAATAGGCGGGCCATTTCCTAAATGCACCTTCTGCCCCACCGGCGGTATCTCTCCATCAAACTACAGGGACTATCTCGCTCTTGAAAACGTGGCCTGCGTTGGCGGGTCATGGCTTGTCCCAAAAGATGCTGTTCAAAACGGTGAATGGGAGAAGATAACCCGGCTTGCTCTTGATGCATTAAACCTGAATTGAGCGTTTCAAAAATGTAATTATTCAGCGTTTCGTCCAAAATTTCGTTTTGCCGGATAACAATAGAAATTGAAACACCTGTAATGAAAATACCAAAAAACTAAAAGGAAAAAGTTATGAAAAAACTGATAATTATAATGATGGTCCTCTTTGCAGCGTCCACGGTGTACGCCGATACCATATATTTTTCAAACGGTGCACAGGTTGAAGGGAATGTCGTATCTCAGAATGATAATACGGTAACCGTCGAGAGCAACGGCAAACAGACAACCTATTCCATGACAGACATTAAAACTATCCAGCAGCCCCAGAAGATTTCGCCATCCCCTCCACCTATGCAGCCTTCTTCACCACAGACAGCGCCAGATACATATACAAACCAGCAGGGGCAGCCTTCTTCCACGACTTCTCAATCCACTCCGCCAGCCGTTATGAGACGCCCCCGTCTTGTGGGGCCGCTTGGTGCAACTGGCGTTATCAGGCGGCACGAGCGAAGAGTGGGAAGAAGAGGTGCTACAATTCAGTAATTCTCAAAGATTCGTATCTGCTCAGGGGGTATTACATCTGCTGCGTTGTCAGGGGCTCGAAGTACGGGAAGTACGACTTCGCCCCCTCCGCCTTGCATCTGCAGCACCCCCTGAGCAGATACGTGTCAAGCAAAAAAATGTTGTGTGAAAAACTACTTTCCATTATGGGAATTCATCATTAAAGGGGGGAGGGGGGGAGCAGTTACAAAGATTCGACATATGGATGGCCGCCTGATTCATGGCAGGTTGTCCTGATTGCTTGGAATGCAAAAAGATAAAAGGGCAAGACAAAACTGTTTGCAGCAGGTGCGGTTTCCTGCATAACCGGTTAGAGGGGAATAACATAAATGGCTGATAATCTCTATATCGCAAGCCTTGAGCCAAACAGCGGTAAACTGGTCATTACCCTCGGGGTAATGGAGAGAATTTCCCGCCAGGTAAGGCGGCCCGGGTTTTTTCGCACTATTTCACCGGTTGCCGCAAATGAAGACAGCCACATAAAGCTGCTTTCAAACAGATTCAACCTGAGTCTTGAACCCCATCAGATGGTAGGTGTGACACATGAACAGGCCAGGGCATGGGTAGCCGCAGGAGATGAGCGCAGGCTGCTGCGGGAGATTGTGAGCAGGTTCAAGCAGGCGGAAAACCAGTGTGATTTTCTGCTGTGCGAAGGGCCGGACATAACCCATCTTTCTGATTCCTTTGATTACGGCATATCTATCAGGATTGCCAGGGAACTGGGTACACCTGCACTCTATGTTGCATCAGGTTTTGAGACTGCTGTCCCTGACCTGCTTGATAACATCAAGGTGGCGGAAAATACCTTTCGCCAACTTGACTGTCCTCTCCTTGGTGTACTGGTAAACCGTGTTGATCCTGCCCTGCTTTCAGAGGCTGAAAAAGAGCTTAAGGAGCATTTTTCGTCACGTCTTTCCGTTGATCTGCTGCCTGAGGTAGAGAGCCTCACCTGGCCTGCAATGGAGGATATTGTCCAGGCCCTTGATGCCCGCAGGTTCAGTGGGCCGGAGGAGGGATTGAAGAGGGATGTCCAGGACATCAAGGTGGCGGCCATGGCCCCTGCCCACTTTCTTGATTATCTGGAAAAGGATGATCTGATAATCACCCCTGGAGACCGTCCGGACATAATCATCACCACCCTTGGGGCCGTGGCCTCTGCCAATTATCCTTCGCCTGTTGGCATATTGTTATCCGGGGGCATGTTGCCTGAACCCTCCATTGTGAAACTGCTTGATGGAACAGGCGGGCTTTCCATCCCGATTTATTATGTGGAAGGTGATACATATCGAACAGCAATGCAGGCTTCAGCCGTCAAGGGCAGGCTGATGCCGGATAATGAGCGCAAGATAGCCCTGGCCCTTGGAACCTTTGAGTCAAACGTAGATATTCCGGCTCTGGAAGAAAAGATCAGGGTCACTCCTGCCACTACCATGTCCCCCCTTATGTTTGAGTATTCCCTTTTTGAGCGTGCCAGAGAGGCGCACAAACATATAGTTCTTCCTGAGGGGGATGATGACCGTATTCTCCAGGCTGCGGAACTGCTGAGACTCAGGGAAGTGGTGGAACTTACCATTCTGGGCAGTGAAGACAGTATCCGCGCAAGGGCCAATACACTTGGCCTTAAGCTGGAAGGGGTCAGTTTTGTTGATCCCCGCACCTCTGACCTGCGGGACCAGTTCACTGATATCCTTTTTGAACTGCGTAGGAACAAGGGCATGACCAGGGATAATGCCTGGGACCTTATGGGGGATGGCAGCTATTTCGGAACCATGATGGTTTACAGGGATATGGCTGACGGCATGGTTTCCGGGGCAGCTCACACCACTGCCAATACCATAAGGCCTGCATTTCAGTTTATCCGCACCGCACCGGGTGTGCTGGTGGTGTCCTCAGTTTTTCTGATGTGTATGGATACCAGGGTCCTTGTATATGGCGACTGTGCGGTAAACCCCAATCCTGACAGTGAACAGCTTGCTGAAATTGCCATCAGCTCTGCAAACACCGCTGAGTTGTTCGGGATAGAGCCGCTTGTAGCCATGCTTTCCTACTCAAGCGGATCTTCAGGAGCCGGTGCAGACGTGGAACTGGTTCGAAAGGCTGTGGAAATTGCTCACAGACGCAGACCTGACCTGAAACTGGACGGCCCCATGCAGTACGATGCTGCAATTGATCCCACAGTGGCGGCAAAAAAGATGCCTGACAGCGAAGTGGCCGGCAGGGCCACGGTATTCATATTCCCTGATCTCAACACTGGCAACAACACATACAAGGCAGTGCAGCGTTCATCCGGGGCAGTGGCCATCGGGCCGGTATTGCAGGGGTTGAGAAAACCTGTAAATGATCTTTCCCGCGGCTGTCTGGTCCCTGATATCGTTAATACCGTGGCAATCACTGCCATACAGGCGCAGAGCGCATGAGTAACTTTGTGCAGATGGAGTATATAACAACAAAGATATGTCAGGCTGGTCATATAGGTGTTCATGGCAACCTGTTCGGAGGAGTAATGCTGTCATGGTTCGATGAGGCAGGCGCCTCGCTTGCCGCGTATCTATGCTCAACACCTGACATTGTTACAGTGAAGATGGATGAGGTGATCTTCAAGAAGCCTGTTAAGACAGGGGATCATATCCGGTTTTTCGGTAAGGTGCATCATGTTGGGACAAGTTCCATCACCCTTGCCCTTGAGGCCAGAAGGTTTCTTTTTGAAAATGGTAAATATGAGCTGGTATGCAGCACTGATATCACCTATGTGAGGATCAACGAAAAGGGGCAACCCACTCCTGTTGATGCGCAGATCCGCCAACGGCTCAATTCAGCACGGGACAAAAAACATGAAAATACTGGTACTTAATTCAGGGTCATCGTCACTTAAATTTCAACTTTTTGCACTGCCGGATCTTTCTGTGGCTGCATCCGGCCTGGTGGAGGAGATTGGTGAAGAACATGGCGCTGCAAGGATTACCTTTTTTGATGCAGACGGCAGGGAAAAGACCCTGAAGAGTGATCAAATGGTTTCCGACCATCGTCAGGCCATCAGGCTGATGGGGGAAATGCTGAGGAACAGCGGATGCTTTTCCGGCATCAGTGAGCTTGCTGCAATTGGACACAGGGTGGTGCATGGCGGAGAGAAATTTCATGAGCCGGTCAGGATTGATGAAACAGTACTCAATGCCATTGAACGTCTTGTGCCTCTGGCGCCTCTTCATAATCCTGCCAATCTTACTGGTATCCGGGTGGCAATGGAACATGCGCCGGATATTCCCCAGGTAGCTGTTTTTGATACCGCGTTTCACCAGACCATGCCTGAACACGCATATATGTATGCGCTTCCCTATGAACATTATGAGAGTATGCACGTAAGGCGTTATGGCTTTCACGGCACCTCGCACGGTTATGTGTCTGGGCGGGCAGCGGAATATCTCGGCAGGCCTGCAAAAGAATTGAATATTATTACCCTGCATCTTGGAAACGGGGCAAGCGCTGCGGCGATCATGCAGGGGAAATGTGTAGATACATCAATGGGGCTTACGCCGCTTGAGGGGTTGATTATGGGGACCCGCAGCGGAGATTTTGACCCGGCCATTCTCTTTTACCTTGCAAGGGAAAAGGGCATGGACATGGATGCGCTGGATCAGATGGTAAATAAACAGAGCGGCCTCAAGGGAATATGCGGTGAAAGTGACATGCGTACCATCACTGAAGCCGCAGCAGAAGGAGACAAAAGGGCAGGGCTTGCCCTGGATATGTTCTGCTACAGGTTAAAAAAATATATTGGTTCCTATATGGCGGTTCTTGGAGGTGCTGACTGTATTGTTTTTACCGGAGGCATTGGAGAAAATGCCGCTGTGGTGCGCAGGAAGGCATGTGAAGGGCTTGAAGGCCTCGGTGTGCGTGTGGATGTGGCAAAGAACAGTCGCAGGCAGAAGGGTATAATGGAAATTCATGCCCATGACAGCACAACTGCAATACTGGTTGTCCCCACAGATGAAGAACTGGAGATTGCAAGGCAGACCATGAAGGTGTGCAGGCTGGCATGATATTCAGACCTGAATTGAATGTTACAAAATGTGGAAAGTCATTGTTTCACTGGCTGAGGGATCATCGCAGGAAAAAGATTTTACAGGAACCGTTTCCAGCGGATTTCAGGGAAATCCTGAAAAAACGGTATCGTCATTATTCTTTCCTGGATGATGCGGAAAAGAGACACTTAGAACAGCTTGTGCAGGTGTTCATGGCGGAAAAAGAGTTTGAGGGGTGCAAAGGGCTCGAAATTACCCATGAGATAAGGGTTCTAATTTCCGCTGAGGCATGCATGCTGCTCCTGTGTCTGCATCATGACCTGTATCGGGGGCTTGATTCCATCCTGGTTTATCCTTCTGTGGTTGTCACACCGCCCTCTACCCGTGGAGTTTTCCTTCAAAGTCCGCTAATTGAACGGCAGCGGACACCTATTTCAGGCCAGGCATTCATGCGCGGGCCGGTGATACTTGTATGGGATGTGGTGAAAAGGGATGCCCGTCATCCTGAACGGAAGCATAATGTGGTTTATCACGAATTTGCTCATCTGCTGGATATGGAGGATGGAACTGCCGACGGCACTCCTGTGCTTCACGGCAGAGAGCAGTACAGGCAATGGGCAAAGGTTTTTACAGAGGAATTTGTTGCATTACGGCGCAGATCAGAACAGGGCCGAAAGACCTTTCTGGATTCATACGGGGCATTGAATGAGGCAGAATTTTTTGCAGTGGCAACTGAATTTTTCTTTGATGAGCCTGTTCAGATGCAAACAAAACATAAAGCTCTGTATGATGTCCTGTCAGGATTTTATAAGCAGGACACTGCGGCCCGCGAAAGGCGTTACAGAGAGGGCCGACAGCACCGGGTTAAATAAATCAGGAAATAATTTTTTCAATGAAATCCATGGGAGTTATGTCGGTTACAGCTTTCCAGTTTTGAAAGGGAACATTCCCCGTTTGTCACAATATTATAGCGTGCTTCGGCTATGTAACTTTTTGAGACTAATTCTGAAATTGTTACGAGGTCTCCCTAACGTTATATGCAGGTTTTCTCGCAGAACAAGCCCCAAAAAGCCACACAGCCTCCACAATACTGAAAAAGGCGGGACAAACATGGAATGCTCCGGTTTTGAAACTCTTCGGGATTGCCGTATTTACTGAATTTCCTTTGTCATCGGAAACCCCATCTATCCTACTATAAAGGGAATTCCGCTTTCGTGGATATGCAGCAAATCCAACAATCGCTCAATCCAGGCATTAATGGAAAATCCAAGGATTTCAAAACACAATTCACTTGTTGAGCACGCTGTCCGAGCCTTCCTTGCCATACTTGTGGGTCTGGTCAGCAGTCTGTTGATACTGCTCTTCAAGCAGTCCATAAAATGGCTTTCTTCTGGGCTGCACCATGCAGGCCAGAACTGGCTCAGCGTTTACGTGTCATGGTGGCCGGTTTTCCTGCCTGTGGCTGGTGGTCTTGCGGTAGGGCTGATGCATCAGTTCGTACTCAGGAAAGAGCGGCACCATGGGGTGGCTGGTATAATGGAAGCAGTGGCCAGTTATGGAGGCAGGCTTCCATACCTGCAGGCCCCTGCCAAGGTGCTTGCATCAGTTTTTTCTCTTGGCTCGGGCGCTTCCGTAGGGCCTGAGGATCCCAGTGTGCAGATAGGAGCCAACCTCGGTTCCATGTTCGGTCAGTTATGTCGATTGCCCAAACGCCATGTGCGTCTTCTTGTGGCTACAGGTGCGGCATCCGGGATTGCCACTGCATTCAACGCTCCCATGGCTGGAGTCTTTTTTGCCATAGAACTTATTATTGACGAATTCCGTGCCAGGGACATGGGGATATTGCTGTTGGGTTCTGTAACAGCCGTGGTAGTAACGCGTTATATGGCAGGGCCTGCCCCGGCATTTCCTGTTCCGGCCTATTACTGGGGCGGTCCCAGGGAGCTGCCGTTTTATCTCGGTCTGGGCATGCTGTCCGCGCCTGTGGCTCTGGTCTATATCAGGGTGTTGTACCTTGCACAGGACTGGTTTCATCATGATATTATTCCGCTGTGGATACGTCCTGTTCTGATAGGAGTTCTTCTCGGCGTGGTGGGGCTGTGGTATCCACAGGTTCTCGGTGATGGTTATGCTACAGTCAGAGAAATTCTATGGGGACATACGCTTGATATCAGGCTGCTGATAACCCTGATTGCTCTGAAACTACTGCTCACAGATGTCTCTATTGCGTCCGGGTTTATTGGAGGCGTGTTTGCACCTTCCATTTTTCTCGGGGCAGCCCTCGGGGAGGCTTATGGGCTGGGTCTTACGCATTTTTTTCCTGAAATGAGTATTCAGCCAACGGATTTTGCCTTGACAGGTATTGCTGGTGTACTGGCTGGAGCAGTCAGGGCGCCTGGAACTGCGCTGATTCTGTTGTTTGAAATGACAGATGATTACCATATATTTCTGCCGCTGATGTTTGTAGTGGCAGTCAGTATGGGGATTTCCGCCATACTGGAACAGGATTCAATATATACTCTGAGTTTAAGGAGGGCCGGAGTCAGTCTGCATGCTGCAAACAGGGAACTCTTCAGGGATATCAGAGTAAAGGATGTAATGATTTCTCCGCCTGACAGTGTATCAATTGAGACCCCTCTAAGGGAAGCCGCTGCATTGCTGGGCCAGTCACACGTAAATGCTCTGCCAGTGGTGGATGAAAACGGGAGGTTGGCTGGTATGATGTCTCTTGGGGATGTGGAAAATGCTATTGAGCGCTCTCCTGACAATCTTAACCGCCCTGTGCAGTATTTCTGTTCCCATAGTCTGACAGTGACTTATCCTGACGAGCCGCTTGACGATGCCATGGCGCTTATGGCAAGGGATGAAATAGGCCAGCTTCCAGTACTTGTCCGGAATGATGACCGCAGCATGACAGGCTGGCTGGACAGGGCTGCAATAATTCATTCATACAAACTTGCAAACAGGCTATGAAGTGAAATCTGAATCTGTAACCGCATATGGCATTAGAATTTGCACGGCATTATTGAGAAGTTACGAATTTTTTTTGGATAGCTGTAATTATGATACATACTACCCTTAAGTCGATTAAATTTTAAAACAATCGTACGCCATTTCTATGAAAAATCAAGGCGTTATGGTTCCCAAAGTAGAACCAGGAAATGCAAAAAAAAATTGACAAGGTCTGCCACGTTGGTATGATAATATGTAATCATTAAGGCCAGTATTTCTGTGCCTGGTCAACTGGGGTAAGAGGTCAAAATTCTTCCGTATCATAAATTAAGTGGTTATTTATCTCTATCTGTGAGGGTAATTATGAAATTATTACGTCCCTTGTTTGTTGTTTTGTGTATCATTTGTTCTATCTGCTGGTGTTCCACTGCTTTTGCAGGTCAAATAAGCCTGGGGTTTGAAAACATGCCTCAGTCCGTTGGACTTGGCGTTGGTTTTCTCCCTGATTACGAGGGCTCTGATGATTACATGGTTGGAGTTGCGCCATTCGGACGGTTTACCCGGCCAGGGCATGAGCAGTACTTCATGCTTACAGTTTCAGAGTTGCAGGTGAATCTTATTGACCATCCCTGGCTCCGCATGGGGCCTTCCCTGAACTACCGTTTCGGGCGCAGTGACGTGGATGACAGTTATGTTGACAAGATGCATGATATTGACGGCACCCTGGAGGCAGGTGGATGGTTTGGTGTGGAGTTTGTTGCCCCGGATGACCTCAGGAAACGCTTTGTGGCAAATATTGATGTTCTTGCAGACACGTTGAATGAGCATGATGGATACACCGTGTATGGCAACTTGAGGGGATGGTATCCTGTTGCCTCCATAGTTGATCTCGGGCTTGGCTTTACCGCTACTTACGCCAGTAATAATTTTATGGACACGTACTATGGTGTCGATTCAGAAGACGCCGGGCGTTCCGGCTTGAAGCAGTATAACCCCGGAAGCGGTTTCAAGGATTTAAGGTTTAATGCGGCCGTATTGGTCCATTTATCAAAAGACTGGCACGTTGCAGTTGGCATGCAGTATAAACGTCTGGTCGATGATGCTGAAGACAGCCCTATTGTTGATGACAGGGGGGATGCGAACCAGTTTCTCGGAGGCGTAGGTGTGGGATATAGCTGGTAGATGACAGTCTGGTCCCTGGCGTTTCTGCTCACATGCAATGAAACCAGGGGGCTGTTCAAAAATAAGTTGGAGGGGAGATGCGAAATCGCAAGGTTATTTTCAGACAGCCCCTTTGCGGTTGTTATGGAGATTCGTAAACCGTCTGACAAACAGCAAAAAGCTGCATGATGACTCGCTAATACAGTAAAGAATGGACAGCAGGTCGAGTCAGGCTGCGCTGATCAGGGCTGCAGGCTATGTATCCCCGTAACTGCTCACCCCTTAAGGATGAATTCCCATAACGGAAAGACGTCTTTCACACAACAATTTTTTTCTTGACACGTATCTGCTCAGGGGGTGCTGCAGATGCAAGGCGGAGGGGGTGAAGGCGTATTTCCCGTACTTCGAGCCCCCCACAACGCAGCAGAAGCGGTACCATGTGAGCAGATACGTATCCCCTTAAGCAACTGCCTTCAGGTATCCCTGAATTCTCACGTTATTCCGCCAAACGCTTCAATACTCCATGTCATGGACAATACAAACAAAGGCTCAGTGTGTTGGCATGGAAAGTGATCGATTATCAGATTGGAGTATTGAAAAAACAAGACCGCTAACTAAGCGGAATAATAATCTGGAGCCCGCCAATTGAATTTTTTCATTAAAAGACCAATTTTTGCAATGTCCATTGCGCTGGTCATGATCCTTGCAGGCGTTATTGCCATGCTGGTTCTGCCTGTTGCGCAATACCCCCCTCTTGTCCCGCCCCAGGTACAGGTTTCAACCAACTATATCGGGGCAAGTGCCGGGGTTGTAGCTGATACCACCACTACTCCGCTTGAGGAGCAGATTAACGGTGCGGCAGGCTCCATTTACATGTCATCTGTCAGCACCAACAATGGAGACTCAGTAATAACCATTACTTTTGAGGTTGGGTTTGATAATGATATCGGGCAGATGGAGGTGCTTACCAGAGCAAATCAGGCATTATCGGAACTTCCCCCTGAGGTAAGCAAGGTGGGGCTTACCATCAACAAGTTTTCCACCAACATGCTGCTTTCCGTGAATCTTACCTCTCCAAATGGTACCTATGACGGCAAATTCCTCCAGAATTACGCTGATATACACGTTTATGATGCCCTGACCCGTATTCCCGGTGTCTCCATGGTCAACAATGTCGGTCTGCAGAAAAACGCCATGCGTATATGGATAGACACGAAACGCCTGAACAATCTCGGGCTTACAGGCCTGGATGTGGTACATGCCATACAGGAGCAGAACCAGCAGGTGGCAGCAGGCAAGCTTGGCCAGGCCCCGGCCCCCAGAGGTCAGGGGTTTCAGTACCAGTTAAATGCCAGGGGGCGGCTTAAGGATGTGTCCGAGTTCGAAAATATCATTGTCCTTGCCAACCCGGACGGCTCCGTGGTGCGCATAAAGGATATCGGCCGTGTAGAACTCGGGGCTGAAACCTATACATGGAGCACCAACCTGAATGGCAAGGGTACTGCCACACTGCTTGTATATCAGTTGGCGGACGCCAATGGCCTGAAGATAAAGAAGGCCGTTACGGATACAATGAACCGGTTGTCCAAAAATTTTCCTGATGACATGGAATGGTCCATGCCCTATGACACTACCACGTTTATCACTGAATCAGTCAAGGAAGTTGTTGTCACCCTGGCTGAGGCCATAATGCTGGTTATCCTTGTCGTCTATATTTTCCTTCAGAATTTCAGAGCTACAATAATCCCTACCATAGCTGTGCCGGTCTCTCTTGTAGGCACCTTTATCTTTATGAAAATGTTTGGGTTTTCCATAAATACTCTGAGCCTTCTCGGTATGGTGCTGGCAGTGGCCCTGGTTGTGGATGATGCCATTGTCATAGTAGAAAACGTGATGCGGAAACTTGAGGAAGAGGGTGACAAGAATATCACAGAGATTACATCTGAGGCTCTTATGGAGGTGCGCGGACCCATTATAGCCACCACCATTGTGCTTATGGCAGTATTCGTGCCTGTTGGTTTTATTCCGGGAATGACTGGTATGCTCTACAATCAGTTTGCCATAACCATTGCCATTTCAGTGGGCCTTTCCGGTATCAACTCTCTGACCCTGAGCCCGGCCCTGTGCGTGGTCTTCCTTAAATCCGGCATGGCTGGCAAGGTCAACAGGTTTTTCCAGGCATTTAATGACAGTTTTGATAAAATTTCCAGTGGTTATGCCGCAAGCGTCAAGGCCATGAGCAGTAAATGGTACCTGGTATTTGCTGCTTTTGCCGGCCTCTGCGTCATTACCATGTTTGGTTTCAAGTTCATATCCACCGGTTTTGTTCCAGCGGAAGACCAGGGGTATTTCTTTGTACTCACACAGCTTCCTGATTCGGCCAGTGTTGAACGGACTGAAAAGGTTGTGGCCAGACTTGATGACATGGTCAGGAAACTGCCGGGAGTAGCCAGTGTGATTTCGCTTCCCGGCTTCAATGTTATTGACCTGATTGCTGAGCCCTATACCGGAGCTCTTTTTGTGAATCTCAAACCATGGGATGAACGAAAAACTCCGGAAACTCAGGTAAAGGCCCTGATGGCAAAAGTACATAAAGAGGCAGCGGAGCAGGTGCCTGAGGCGGTTGTTATGGTAGCCAATGCACCCTCTATTCCAGGTCTGTCCACAACCGGAGGTTTCTCCTTTGAAATAGAAGATCTTAATGATCAGGGTATTGATAAATTGAGCAAGGTTGTACAGAATTTTCTTGCAGAGGCAAGGAAGAGGCCTGAACTTGCCGGTCTTTATACCACGTTTAACCCTGCCATACCCCAGCGTTTTATTGATGTTGACCGTGTAAAGGCAAAGACCCGCAAGGTATCACTTGACGATATCTTTGATGCACTGCAGATCAATATGGGCTCCATGTATGTCAACCAGTTTAACAAGTTTGGCAGGGTTTACAGGGTTTATGTCCAGGCGGATAAGGAATACAGGGCAGAGGAATCTGATATCAAACGCATAAAGGTACGCAATGCAGATGGCGAGATGATTGATCTGAGCAATTTTGTTACCATATCGCCCATGACAGGGCCTTATAATATTCCGCATTATAACTCTTACAAGGCCATTGCCATAAACGGCAGAGAGGCGCCGGGTTACAGCAGTGGGCAGGCAATAGCGGCCATGGAGGAGCTTGCGGCAACGGTTCTGCCAGAGGGCTACGGCACCGAGTGGACAGGTCTTACCTTTCAGCAGAAAAAGGCAGGCAATATGGCTCCTATCGTTTTCTGCCTCTCTCTTGTTTTTGTATTTCTTGTGCTTGCAGCCCAGTACGAGAGCTGGGCAATGCCCGTCATGGTTCTTTTCGGCGTGCCGTTCGGTCTTCTCGGTGCGGTCTATGCGCTGCTTTCCCGCGGCCTGGTGCTCGACACATACGGTCAGATCGGCCTTGTAATGCTCATCGGCCTTACTGCCAAGAACGGCATCCTCATAGTGGAATTTGCAGCGGAGGAGCGGAAAAAAGGCGCATCAATCCTTGAGGCTGCAATGAATGCCGCGAGAATCAGGCTGCGCCCGATTCTAATGACTGCCCTTGCGTTTATCATTGGCCTCATGCCTCTTGTTATTGCTACAGGCGCCGGGGCCAACGCCCGCCGTTCCCTTGGAACCGCAGTGGTTGGAGGGCTTTCGGCAGCCACCATCCTGATAATTTTTGTCCCTGTATTCTATTACGCCATCCAGACGTTCAGGGAGCGTAAGGCACCGGAACTGGCTGACAGCAGCAAGGAAAAAGAATAATTTTTATCGTGAAAATATACTGAGCTTTCGCTTATATTTTCATAATACGGGGTGTTGCACAGGCTGGCCGTTGCAACATGAAAGTTTAGATTGAGGAAAGATTAGAATGCATATTAAAACCTGGAAATTAAACCCTGTCCTGATCAAGGCGCTTGCTGTTTTGTGCCTCATCTTCCTGTTGCTTTCTGCCTGCAGGGAAGAGGAAAAGAAGAAGGCTGCTCCTCCTGTTCCAAACGTTGTTGTTACGGAAATATCACAGCAGAAAATCCCAATTATCAAGGATTACAGCGGCACTGTCACCTCCATTCAAAACGTAGAGATAGTGCCAAGGGTGTCCGGTTACATAATGAAGCGTTTTTTTACAGAGGGCACAGTGGTTCAGAAAGATGCGCCTCTATATCTCATTGATCCGCGTCCTTACCAGGATAAGCTTGATGCAGCGCTTGCCAGGCTGAAGATGGATCAGTCCTCTCTTAAATTCTGGGACAGGGAGAGGTCCAGGTACAAAAAACTTGCCTCAAAGGGTGCTGCCTCAGCAGAAAAGGCAGAGGCGGCCATGACAAATTACAAAAAGGCCCTGGCAGCCATTGATAAGGACAAGGCTGACGTTGAAAATGCCAGGCTGGAACTGAGTTTTACCAGGATAAACGCACCATTTACAGGGCGTATCATGCAGACCCGCTTCCATGTGGGAGCGCTTGTGCATAGTCAGAGAGATGTGCTTACAAAACTGGTAAAGATGGATCCTGTCTATGTAATCTTTAATATCAGCCGCAGGGATGTTTTTGAACTCCAGATGTTGAAAAGAAATAAAAAAATCTTTGATGTCAAGGATATGATAGTAAAGCTTGATCTGCCTGACGGCAGGGTCTATTCACATGACGGCAGGGTGGATTTCATTGATTACCTGATTAATCCAACTACAGACAGTATCACTGTACGGGGTGTCTTTCCTAATCCACACACTGAGGACGCCCAGGGTGATCACGACCTGATCCCGGGGCAGTATGCCCCTGTTCATCTGATCGTGGGTGAGAATCCCGCGGCAATACTTATTCCCAAACCTGCGCTGCTTCAGGGAGAGCTTGGATCAAGGGTGCTGGTGGTGGGTAAGGATAACAGGGTTGCAGACCGGAATGTAAAACTTGGCGGTGTCTATAAAAAACAGTGGATTATCACAGAGGGGCTGAAAACAGGTGAGCGCATTATCGTTGAGGGCGTTCAGAAAGTCAGGACTGGCATGACGGTCAAACCGGAAGAGGCAGCTTCAGCGGCAAAAAAAATCTAATGGACAGGAGTTCTGTCAATATGAAAACGATAGAGGGGTCGGTAGCAGGCAGAATAAATGGTATGAATATACCGCGCTGCAAGGTTGCTTTAACAAAGGGAATGGCAGGGCTGATGCGCATTTTTTTTCTTTTGACCCTTCCATCTCTCCTGCTTGGAGGCTGCATGATCGGCCCTGATTTTGTCAGGCCAGAGGCCTCTGTTGAGCAGGAGTGGCTTCAGCAGAGGGACGCCCGCATCAAGACTGAAACTGCCAATACAGCCAACTGGTGGACGGTTTTTAACGATCCTGTGTTGAACAGTCTTGTGCAAAAGGCAGGGGAGCAGAATCTGGACCTTCGCGTTGCAGCGCTTCGGATAATGGAGGCCAGGGCAAGGCTTGGTATTGCAAAGGGCTTTCAGTATCCTCAGCAGCAGAATGCCGGGGCGCAGGTTTCAGTGAACCAGTTAAGTGAAAACGCTCCCAACATGGCCACGGCAAGCAGGTATTACAGTGATTACTCCTTTGGGTTTGATGCCGCCTGGGAGCTTGATTTCTGGGGCAGGTTCCGCCGCGGAGTGGAATCCGAGACAGCAGGCCTGTATGCAGCAATGGCGGATTATGACAGTATGCTGGTATCCCTTACTGCAGAAGTGGCCCGCACCTATGTGGTAATTCGCACTACTGAGAGACGTCTTGAATATACCAGGGATAATATTGCTTTGCAGAAAGAGTCACTTCGCATTGCAAATGAGCGTTATCGCCTCGGTGCATCCAGCGAGCTTGATGTCACACAGGCCGCTGCCCTGTTGAAACAGACAGAAGCAGCAATACCGCAGCTTGAAGCGCAGCTTCGTCAGGCCAGAAACAGCATGGCTGTTCTGCTTGGTATCCTGCCCTCAGAGGTGGACGCCCTGATTACAGGGCCTGGCCAGATACCGTCTGCGCCGTCTGAGGTTGCAGTAGGCATGCCCGCAGAACTTCTCAGAAGGAGGCCTGATATCCGCTTTGCAGAATTTCAGGCAGCGGCCCAGAGCGCACGTATCGGGGTTGCAAAGGCCGATCTGCTGCCGCGTTTTTCCCTGGTAGGATCCATAGGGCTTCAGTCAAGCTCAATGGGTGGCTTTCAGTCCAATAATGCCCATTTTGGTGATATCTTTTCCGCAGACAGTATTACTTATTTCATTGGTCCCACTGTCCAGTGGCCTGTATTCAACTACGGCAGGCTGAAAAACAATGTTCGAATGCAGGATGCCCGTTTCCAGGAGCTTGTGGAAACCTATAAAAATACCGTTCTCAAGGCGGCAAGAGAGGTTGAGGATGCCACAGTTGGTTTTCTCAGGTCCCAGGAGACGGATGAACTGTTGAAAAAGAGCGTGAGCAATTACCAGAGATCTGTTGATCTTTCTGTATTGCAGTACCAGAACGGAGAGACTGACTATCAGAGGGTTGTGGATGCCCAGCGTTATCTTACCAGGGCTCAGGATGATCTGGCATCAACCAGCGGAGCAGTGGCAGAGAATCTCATAGCAATCTACAAGGCCATTGGTGGAGGATGGGAGCTCAGAAACAATATGGAGATCATTCCTCAAAAGACACTGGATGAGATGAAAGAGCGTACTGACTGGGGTGGCTTGCTGGAGAAGGAGAAAATACCTGATGAAACAGAAAATCCGCCCACAGGTCAGGCTGTGCCTGTGATAAGCAGGCCGGAGTGGTAGGAGAGTTGTGAATGCTCTTAATGGCAATTAATTAACTGGAACCATGAAAAACAGGTTCGGAAAGGGGCAGCATAACTAAAGAATTGATAAAATGATTATGCTCTGTTGCTGTGTTATGCTTTGTACAGCATGCGCATTTCATCAGGAAAAAGTGGGGAAGGAGCTGAAAAACAACCTGTTCGCCGTGAAAAATGACTACATTGTTTCTTGGTAGGTCAAGATGAACTATAATTTTGAATGGGATATCCATAAGGCACGGTCTAATTACAGTAAACACGGGGTCCGTTTTGAAGAGGCCGCGACGATTTTCAGAGATCCGAGAGCATTAACAATATTCGATTCTGAACATAGTGAATATGAAGATAGATGGATAACTATGGGAATTTCAAAGACAGGGAGATTATTGATCGTATGTCACTCATTTCAGGAAGAGACCAGAGACTCAGTATCCATTCGCATATTTTCAAGCCGAAAGGCGACTAGAAAAGAAAGCGATTTATATGGAAGGTAACCCATGAAAAAAGAATATGATTTTTCAAAAGGCGAAAGAGGAAAATTTTACCGTCCAAATGCAAAACTCAATATACCAATCTATCTTGACGAAGAAGTCATTGCCTTCATCGAGGATATAGCGCATAAAAAGGGTACTGATTTTTCATCTGTGGCTAATCAGCTTCTTCGTAGTAATATGCAATTGGTCGAAGCAATCAAATAGTAATGTTGGCGAACCATGGGCTTAACCCTGCCGTTAATCGAGCTACTGCTGCAGGTGATCTCAGGATGCTCAAAAGCGAAAAATCCAATGTGGCCGAACAGATGGCAGAGGGTGTCACCGCAATCGCTCCGGCAGGTCTTGTTGCAGGAGTGGTTACAGGCACTGAAAAAGAAAAATATCGCGTGGCTGTGGGTGATTATAATGACAGGATTGATAAAAAAATCTCGGCAGGGCAGCCGGGCTGACTGGAACGTGACGTCCTACCCTGACATCCCGTTTTCGAAGTGCACCGGGCTCGACATGGACTCGTTCTCCACTGTCGGGATCTTCGCTCCAGCGTAATGCTTCCGGTAGGAGCTCTGTGAAACGGCAATGGATTTCCCGTATTCCTTCCACAGTTAATGTTCTTCCTGCCAGGCCCCCATTGTCAATCCATTCCTGAACTTCGATATGCGCTATGGCTTCGATCTGAAGATTTCTGTTTTCCGTATCTTCACTGTAGTCTTTGTTCAAAGCCCGTTCGATATCTATTGGATGGGTATCATGGCCTTCGATCAGGTTGCTGTAATAACAGTTCATTGATCTGACCAGATCGGCCAGTGAATGTATAATGCCTTGGGGCAGGCTGCGTCGGAACCCGGCTGCCCTTGCGGCAAGTTCCACGGTGAGATCATTGATCAACCCAAAAAAATGTGACTCCTGCGATATGAGCAGGGGATCCATTAAGGAAATTGCCTCGTGCCGATCAGTGACCGTTTTGGTGTCCGTTTTAATGTCCGGTTTATTCCTGATCATAATTTCATTATAATACTGAGTTGTATTAACCTGAACCCCAAACAACACGATGTATATGTCCGGTTCACTGTCCGGTTTGTCTGCCACAACATGTCCGTGATGGTGTATTTATTCAGCGCTATCCCTTGCTCAGACCAGAGTCTGCCTGTTCAAGCAGCCTGTGAATCTGGTGAAAAGGGCAGATCAATACATCAGTACGTTCCTGCATCTCCTGTCCACGATACACTATTCCGCTGCCTGCAGGTATATTGTCTGGAAATATCTTTTCAATATGGCGCAGTCCCTTGAAATAATCACGGGTAATGGTCATCCCCGCCTTGATTTCTACTGGGAAAAAATCAGCACCACTGGTTATCAGCAGGTCCACTTCATTTCCCTTACTGTCCCTGTAAAAATA